>NZ_LWFH01001222.1:0-134465 GCF_001635725.1 Oleiphilus sp. HI0066 | reverse complement strand
GCTCATGCACATCTGTAATCACAGCAACGTTAAACGTGTTTTTTACTTCTTCAAAAATACGGAGCCCTTCTTCCATACCTGGACCACGGAACGAAGTAATCGAAGAACGATTTGCTTTATCAAACGACGCTTTAAAAACGTAAGGAATATTTAGTTTTTGGGTGACTTCTACGTACTTCTCAGCAATTTGAAGTGCCAGATCTCTTGATTCCAGCACATTCATCCCACCAAATAACACGAAAGGTTTGTCGTTCGCGATTTCGATATCGCCAACCTTCACTACTTTTTGGCTCATACCGCCTACCTTATCTCTCTCGCCAAAGCCTCTAAGCTTTTTTGTTCTGAATCGCCGCTTTTACGAAACCTTCAAACAAACCGTGGCCATCACGCGGAGTAGACGTGAACTCTGGGTGGAATTGGCACGCAACGAACCAAGGATGTTCTGGTGCTTCCACAACTTCAACCAACGCACCATCCATCGAACGACCAGAGACAATAAGTCCGGCCTCTTTTAGCTTTGGAAGTAAGTTATTGTTTACTTCATAACGATGACGATGACGCTCATTGACAACTTCTTTGCCATAAGCGGTTGCAACGGTAGAACCAGGCTCCAAGCGACAGTCCTGCGCACCTAAGCGCATGGTACCACCAAGATCAGAACTATCAGTACGTTGTTCGACACTTCCGCTCTGGTCTTGCCATTCAGTGATCAAACCAACCACTGGATTAGCACTTTCTGAATCAAACTCCGTACTGTTTGCGCCTTCTAAACCTGCAACATGGCGCGCATATTCAATAACTGCCACTTGCATACCCAAGCAGATACCTAAATAAGGCACCTTATTTTCACGCGCATATTTAACCGTTTGGATCTTTCCTTCTACACCACGATTTCCGAAACCACCCGGCACCAGAATCGCATCGACATCTTCGATCTGCCCAGTTCCGTTATCGATAATAGTTTCAGAGTCTACGTAGCGAATATTAACCTTCGTGCGATTACGTAAGCCTGCATGCTTGAGCGCCTCAATCAAAGACTTATAAGCATCCAAAAGCTCCATGTACTTACCGACCATCGCAATCGTAACTTCTTGCTCTGGGTTCGCTTCTGCTTCAACAACACCATCCCACTCACTTAAATCAGCAGGAGCAGCATCAATATTAAAGCGCTCGCAAATAATGTTATCTAAACCTTGTTCGTGCAGCATTCTCGGAATGAGATAGATGCTGCTTGCGTCTCGCAAAGGAATAACCGCGCGCTCTTCAACATTCGTGAACAAAGCAATTTTGCGGCGAGATGATGCATCAATTTCATGATCAGAACGACATACCAGAATATCGGGTTGAATACCGATAGAACGCATTTCTTTTACAGAGTGCTGCGTCGGTTTTGTCTTAGTTTCTCCCGCAGTCGCGATATAAGGCACTAAGGTCAAATGCATAAACATCGCGCGATTAGAACCAACTTCAATCTTTAACTGACGCACAGCTTCAAGGAAAGGCTGGGATTCTATATCACCTACGGTTCCGCCAATTTCGACAAGCGCAACATCGTAACCGCTTGCACCTTCAACAACACGACGTTTAATTTCATCCGTAATGTGCGGAATTACCTGAACAGTTCCGCCCAAGTAATCACCACGACGCTCTTTACGAATGACATCTTCATAGACACGTCCACTCGTAAAGTTGTTGCGCTTAGTCATTTTAGTGCGGATGTAACGCTCATAATGACCAAGATCTAAGTCAGTCTCTGCTCCGTCTTCAGTAACGAATACTTCGCCATGCTGAAAGGGACTCATCGTCCCTGGGTCAACGTTAATATATGGATCCAGCTTCAGCATTGTGACTTTTAGTCCACGAGCTTCTAAAATTGCTGCTAGGGAAGCAGAAGCAATACCTTTACCTAACGAAGAAACAACGCCGCCGGTGACGAATATAAAACGAGTCATGTAAACCCTGTCGATTCAAAAACAAAACCAATCACGCGCCTAATGAATTTCATTAGCACAACAACGTGACTACCAATATCAGTAAACTACTAGCAAATCGCTAAAAATTTGCGAAGAAAGGGAGGCGAATTAGCACCTCAAGATGGGGCGCCAGAATACCAGAACATCTACTCCGTCACAAACTAAATTGTCCGTTTCACGCTAGTTTACGTATAACTAAATATGCCCGCGAAGTTTAGTAGAGCAGCTTGCATCATGCCATTTATTTGGGGACTTAAAAGTCTGCTCAATTGTTGAATGATGCTAGACTGTTTCAATACATTGATTTTTCAAGAATTGTTCAAACTTTAACCATGCTCTTTTTATTGAATCACAGACTCATTACGGCTGCTTTTATTCTATATAGCATGGCATTTTCATCCGTAGCCTCTGCGCAAGCGCTCATTTTTGGCATCACACCTCAAACACCTTCACCGCAACCTATTTATGATCAACGTTTTGAAAATGCGGACAGCAAGGTATTGAAGACTCGCGTTATCTACGAGCGACGCACGGATACACCAACAAAGTCTCAAGTCTGGCAACAACTGCTCACGCAACTTGAAGATAAAACAGGCTTAAGCTTTACCTTAGTCATTGCAGACAGCCAATTAGCATTTGAGCGCGCTCTTGCTCAAGGAAAGTTTGATCTTGCTTATCTGACACCGTTGCAATTTTTATCGGCGATTGAGTCTCAAGGTTACAAAGCCCTCGCAAAAAGAAAAGCTCAACTACTGAGATCACTGATCGTCGTTAAACGCCTAGACAAAGCAAAAACACTCCGCGACATTGAAACGTCTGTCACCGGCTTTGACTCCTTACTCAACTACACCTCAAGCGTTATACCGCGATACAGCTTAAAGCGTTTAGGCTTTGCGTTGCCCATGCGACTCTATCCCGACACAAAACAGTTAGAGATGGCTCTGACCGAAGGAAAAGTACGCGCCATTAGCCTAGCTGAATCAGACTTTTATGCTTTGTCTCCAGATCGACAGGAACAATTAAAAATTCTCTGGGAAACTCCGGGGTTTAGTCCATTTGCCTTTGCAACCCATCCTCGCGTACCGTTTTATTCCATTAATAAGCTTCAGCGAGCCATGGTGAACTTGAATCGTCGAGGCAACAACGCCGAACTCCTACAAGCGCTAGAAGCACGTAATGGCTTTGAGGTAGCAAGAAACAGTGACTGGATCGATGCACAAGATATCAATGTACAAGAATTAAACATGCATCTTCCACTTGCAGAGCCCGCCCAAGAGTAAATGAGGTATGACACAACAAGTCGTCTTTTTTTCTAGCTGCCTTGTTGAGCATATCTATCCACAAGTTGGCTTAGACAGCGTCGCATTATTAGAGCATTGCGGCTTCGAAGTGCTGTTTCCCAAATTTCAAAGCTGTTGCGCCCAACCGGCATATAACTCTGGCGCCAAGGATCAAGCGCAAGAAGTCGCAAAACAAACCATTGATTTACTGAGCAAATACGATCTCCCCGTAGTAGTACCTTCCGCTTCATGCGCAGACATGATTAAAAAACACTTCCCTCTATTGATGAATAGAAGACTCTCACTACTCAATGCTTGCAAAAAATCTGTCTGAGAGGTGCTTTGAACTGATTCAATTCATTTCACCATTCCTACCATCCATGAGCGATGAAAAAGAATCTATTGCTCTTCACGTGTCATGCTCTGCAAGACGTGGAATCAAGAGCGAAGAGTCTTGGGTAACATCACTTCAAAATTCAGGACATGTAGTCGAGCAACCAAATTATCAAAATGAGTGTTGCGGCTTTGGTGGCACCTTTTCGGTGAAAGCACCCGAAATATCGTCTGTAATGGCTGAAGATAAATGCAAATCTTTAATGGCATTATCCCCGACATTTACATCTGGAGATTGCGGCTGCCTGATGCATTTAAACGGATATGCCGACAAAAACAAACTAGTCCTAAAAGGGAAGCACATTGTAAGCATACTTACAGAACGTTATGGAGTTTCCGATGTCAGATAACTTCAGAATTCGGACTGTTGATGCGCTATCCGACGATTCGTTGCAGAACAATTTTCGTGGAGCGATGGATTTTCTCCAAGACAAAAGACACCAAGCATTTCAAGACTTAGAGTTCGAAAAGTTACGAAGTGAAGGCGCAGATATTCGAAAAAATGTAATTGCTCACTTACCCGATCTTCTTGAGAAACTGGAAAGGAAGTGCATCGACAATGGTATTCATGTGCACTGGGCTGAAGACGCCCAACAAGCTTGTCGAATCATCGAAAGAATTGCCCAAGACAACGAAGTTAAACAAGTCGTTAAAGGCAAATCAATGGTTAGCGAAGAAATCGAATTGAACCAACACCTTGAGGCACAAGGAATCGAGTGCATTGAAACCGATATGGGCGAATACATTGTTCAACTTGATCATGAAAAGTCATCTCATATCATCATGCCCGCCATCCATAAGACAAAAGAGCAAATAGCCCAACTCTTCGCAGATAAGCTTAATGAGGATTTTGGTAAACCTCCAAAAGACGCCACTGTAGATGAACTTATTGGCGTTGGGAGAAAAGTACTCCGACAAAAATTCATGCAGGCCGACATGGGTATTAGCGGGGTTAATTTTGCGATAGCAGAGACCGGAACACTTTGCTTGGTAGCAAATGAAGGAAATGGTCGCATATCGACCGGCGTACCAGATATTCACGTTGCGTTAATGGGACTTGAAAAAGTTATTCCTTCATTCGCAGAACTGCCAACCTTGCTCAAATTACTGACTCGTTCAGCAACGGGTCAGATTATGACAACCTACCTCAACATGATCAGTTCACCACGCAAAGATCAAGAGCTAGACGGTCCGTCACAATTTCATCTCGTAATTATTGATAACAAGCGCAGCGCTATGTACCAAGATGATGTACTTCAGGAAACGCTCACCTGTATACGAGGTGGCGCATGCATGAATCATTGTCCCGTATACACAAGAATCGGTGGCCACGCATATGGAAGCACTTATCCAGGTCCAATCGGACAAATCGTCACTCCACAAATAGAAGGAATAGAACACGCGGGAGATCTTCTTGATGCATGTTCTTTAAACGGAGCTTGCGGTGAAGCTTGCCCTGTTAGCATAGACTTACCTGTACTCATCAGAGAGCTCAGGAACAAGCAGACTTCTCTCAAACCTCCACATCGAGTGATATGGAATATATGGCGCCAATTTTATCGTTCGACGAAACGACACGCGCTACTCTCTAAATTCGTTAGTTTGTGTTCACGCTTACCAATGCCAACACCGAAAGCTTGGAGCAACACGCGCACCTTTCCCAAACCCGCCCCCGAGAGCTTCTCGACACTTATAAAAAACAAAAAGAGAATGAGCGTGAATCAGAGTAAAGCAAATTTCTTAAATCGCTTACGCGTATCGCAACAAATGATCGAAAGTACTGAAAGCGAAACTGAAAAGAAATCAGCCATAAATAACGCTTCCGGTAAGGAAGTACTCACAAGATTGTTAGAAAATAACCGTGCTATTCTCATAGAGACTGATTACAAAGAGCTTGCTCAAAACATCAACACGCAGATAAAACAGTTACAGCCTGTCCAATACATTGTGAGCGAACATCCACGACTAAAAGAACTGCTTGGAAATGAGCTTACGGAATCAAATCAATGTAAATTGGCGGACACCTGGCGCGAAGCGAAACAGCAATTATTTGAAGACATTGAGCTCAGCATTTGTTTTGCAGACTCGGCGTTATGCGAACAAGGAGCTCTGCTACTTAAAGCGGATAAAAATCAGCCACGAAATCTGAGCTTAATTCCTGAAACGAGTTTTATCATAGTGGAAGCTTCGAATATCTTTCCTGACCTGCAGCAATGCGTTCAAAGCGCGCATTTTGATACCCGAAACCTACCAAGTAATATGGTGCTGATCTCAGGCCCATCAAAAACCGCAGACATTCAATAAACTCTGGCCTACGGTACGCATGGTCCAAAACGACTGTTTGTTTTTTTAGTAAGTTAAGCGCATTATTTATTGGTTAATCGCACGAGTTCCAAATAATAACTCCCCCTTAAATAAAACCTCGAGTAAGAAGGATTACGTATGGGTATTTACAACAAATTTGCTTTTGGCGCTGCACTTGTTGCGGCATCGTTTTCAAGCTCTCTTATTGCTGCAGACAATAAGCACGTCGCGATCACGCAGATCGTTGAGCATCCCGCTCTCGATTCAGTCCGACAAGGTGTACAAGATGTGCTCGCAGAATCGGGATTCAAAGCAGGAGAGAATTTAGAGTGGGAATATCAGAGCGCACAAGGAAACCCAACCACTGCCGCGCAAATTGCCAAAAAATTTGCGGGCAATAATCCAGATGTCATCGTGGCAATAGCAACACCGTCTGCGCAAGCGATGGTCGCCTCTGCCCGCAATAGCAACATCATTTTTTCAGCGGTAACAGATCCTGTCGGCGCAAAGCTCGTAGCGGCATGGGATAAACCAAGTCCGAAAGTAACTGGGGTATCAGACCTAACACCTGTCGATAAACACATGGAGCTGACTAAGCAAATCGTTCCAGATGCCGCGAAGGTTGGTGTGATCTATAACCCTGGCGAAGCGAACTCAGTCTCTTTGGTTGAGCTAGTGAAAAAACATGCACCATCACAAGGTATGGAAGTTGTTGAAGCTGCTTCACCTAAATCAGCAGATGTGCAAACTGCTATGCGCTCACTTGTTGGAAAAGTAGATGTCGTTTACTTACCTACCGACAACACCGTGATATCTGCGCTAGAAGGCGTTATCAAGATTGCGGAACAAACTGACATTCCCGTTATCGCAGCAGATACAGATAGTGTTAAACGTGGCGCGATCGCCGCTCTAGGCTTTAACTATTATGACGTTGGACGTCAAACTGGCGCAATGGTTGTCGAAGTGTTAAACGGCAAAGCGCCAGGTGAACTTCCAGTGCAAGGAGTCGAGAAAACAGAGCTTTATCTAAACCTACCAGCAGCAGAGGCCATGGGCGCAACCATTCCTGAAGCGCTATTAGGACAGGCGAAAGAAATCATTGAATAGGTTGCCAAATAAACCTCTTTGAGAAGCAGGAAAGTCAATGATTAGTAGTTTTGCGTTTTTCGGTGCATTAGAGACCGGTTTTATATTTGCGCTCGTCGCTCTTGGGATATTTATATCGTTTCGTATATTAGATTTCCCAGACCTGACAGTCGATGGATCGTTCCCCTTAGGTGCGGCTGTTGCAGCAAGTACGATTGTGGCTGGCTTGCACCCTTTACTCGCAACATTGCTAGCATGTATCGCCGGCTCAATAGCCGGCGTTATTACGGCGCTGCTAAACGTAAAACTTAAAATACTTCACTTACTTGCTTCGATCTTAACCATGATCGCTCTTTACTCGATCAACCTGCGTATCATGAGTGGACCCAATCAAGCCTTGCTTGGCGTCGAGACCTTGCTCACGCCTCTGGACAACCTCGTCATCGCAGGCACAGAAATCCCGTATTATATTGCTTACCCAATCGCCTTTGGGGTTTTAGCGCTCGTTGTATTGGGACTACTCGTCGTATTTCTAAAAACCGAGCTGGGTTTAGCCATGCGTGCGACCGGTTCAAACCCAAGAATGGCAAAAGCGAATGGCGTTAACACAAGCGCGATGATCATTCTAGGGATGGCTATTTCAAATGCCTTAGTTGCGCTAGCGGGCGCTTTATTTGCTCAAAGCCAAGGCAGTGCTGACGTTACAATGGGCGTCGGGGTTATCGTTATTGGACTAGCTTCTGTTATTGGCGGCGAAGCGCTTCTATCCACTCGCACAATTCTACTTTGGGCATTGGCCTGCGTGGTAGGTTCTATTCTGTATCGCATTGTGATTGCCTTTGCTTTGAATGGCGAAGTCCTCGGTCTACAAGCTCAAGACCTAAATCTAATTACAGCGGTACTAGTTACTCTCGCCATCGTTGCACCGACGCTAAAATCAAATATGAAATCTAAGCTCAATGGAGTGCGACGATGATTGAAGTGCAGGATTTACGCATTACCTTCAACGCTGGTACTCCACTTGAGAACCAAGCATTGAAGGGTATTGACCTTAGCATTCCAGAGGGTCAGTTCATTACGGTAATCGGCAGTAACGGCGCCGGAAAATCCACCTTACTCAATGCACTAGCGGGGGAATTTCTTAGCCCTAAAGGGTCGATTTCACTAGATAGAAAAGACATCAGTACTTGGTCAGTGGAAAAACGAGCGCCTCAAATTGCGCGCGTTTTCCAAGACCCTTTAATGGGAACCTGTGAAGACCTCACCATCGAAGAAAATCTCGCGCTTGCTCAAGCTCGCACCAAGACGCGCGGTCTAGGTATTGCTGCGAAACGGCAGTTTCGCCAACACTTCATGAACAAGCTCAAGCTACTACAGCTTGGACTTGAAAACCGTTTAGAAGACAAAATCGGGTTATTGTCAGGCGGGCAAAGGCAAGCAGTCAGTTTATTAATGGCCTCGCTACAGCCAATGAAATTACTCTTGCTTGATGAGCATACCGCCGCGCTTGATCCCAAAACGGCGACGTTTATTCTGGAGCTGACGAAGAATATTGTAGAGGAGTCGCAGCTTACCGCATTAATGGTGACCCATAGCATGTCGCAAGCCCTTTCGGTCGGCTCGCGCACGATCATGCTCCACCAAGGAAAGCTTGCTCTAGACGTTCATGGAGAATCACGAGAAGGCCTAAGTACTCAAGACCTACTTGCTCAGTTCCATAAAAACTATGGCGAAGTCGACGACGACGCGCTGCTACTAAGCTAATTAGTGATAGCCGCGGTAATGCTCAATCACGCTTACCGCCTGCTCTAAAGTTAGACCATACTCGTGAATGAGAAATTCAGCCTCATGCTTTTCTGATTTAGATAAACTAATACTTTTCAGAGCGTCTTCATCGAGCATATCCTCACCACGCCTTCGCGCCTCTAAGCGACGATCGCGCTCTCTTTCTCGGATCAAACGAACAAACGAAGACGCAAAAATACCCGCTGGAATTGCAGCAATACCGACTCCTGCGATCATAATGACAGAGCCGAATAGCTTTCCTGCCAATGTGATCGGGACAATGTCACCGTAACCCACGGTTGTGAGCGTTACTAGAGCCCACCACATTGAACTTGGAATACTCCCAAAGGCATCTGGTTGAACGTCTTTTTCAAAGATATAAACACCGGTAGCCGCCGTAAAGCTCAATAGAATCATGATAACGGTTGCCGCTAACAAGGTTGAAAAATTCTCTCTGTACACGGCTGCAAGTATGGTGAGAGAGCTAGAGTATCGGGTCAGTTTCAATATTCGAATAATTGCTAAAAGCTTCAAAAAACTCATATCTGACGAGTTGCTTTCGGGAAGTACCAGCAAAACCAGACCAGGCAAGAATGACATTAAATCGATAATGCCCATCGGCGAGCTCACATAACGCAATCGCCGTTTTAGCTCGGTCTCGCCATGCTCTTCCGGCGCATCTGCAGCAACCCAAACACGAACAAGGTAATCAATCAGAAACAACAGAGTGAATAAAACAGAAAGATATAGCGAATCCGCTTCGCGCGGCTCATCATCGACCGAAACAAGAAGCGCTTCAGTCATATTGAAAAAAATAGCAATGGCAATCGATAAATAGATAATCCAGGCTACGACCGATTTATGAGATGGCTCATTTAAATAACCGTACCAACGTTGGCGATGTGACAAAACGTGCTTCCCTTACTAGAACCAGAACTGCGATGCAGCGATTTATGTTGATTTAAAGCATTAGAATCAACTTTTTATTGGTCTTTCAAGTTTAAAAATAGCATTTCAACGACCATAATACGCGCGACGAATCACTATTGAGAGCCGATAGATGGGAAAACATATAACTCAAACATTAGTACCACTAAATATCAGCGTATTAACCGTATCCGATACACGTTCGTTTGATACAGACACGTCGGGGCAATATTTATGCGACAGCCTTGAGGAAGCGGGGCATACGCTCTGCAAACGCAGCATCGTAATAGACGACATTTACCAGATCCGAGCACAACTTTCAGCATGGATCGCAGATGATGAGTCTCAGGTTGTCCTAATCACAGGCGGCACGGGTTTTACGAGTCGAGACAGCACACCTGAAGCTGTTAGCCCCCTGCTGGATAAGTTGGTTGATGGGTTTGGCGAAATGTTCCGACAGTTGTCTTTAGAGCAGGTCGGCACATCAACAATTCAATCCAGAGCGCTAGCAGGCATGGCAAACGAAACACTTATCTTTTGTCTGCCAGGCAGTAACAATGCGTGTAGGACCGCGTGGGAAAATATCATCGTCTCACAAATTGACAGTCGCCATAGCCCCTGTAATTTCGTACCTCAGCTTAAAAACATCGATATCGATGCATGCCTAAGTCGCGAGCAAGACGAAAACTAAGCATTGATCACTACTAATCAGCAATTCATAAAATAGAGACACCATGGACCAAATTACGATCACGACACCAGACGACTTACATTTGCATTTCCGAGACGGAGACATGCTTAACGAAACCGTTCCAGCAACAGCACGTTGTTTCGCTCGAGCAATCGTAATGCCGAATCTTGTACCACCGGTTACCAATGGAGCCGATGTTGCTGCGTACCGACAACGCATCGAAGCGGCGCGTCCCGAGGGAAGTAACTTCACACCATTGATGACGATTTATCTTACGGATAAAACCACACGTGAAGACATTATTTCTGCAAAACAAGCAGGAGCGGTCGCTGCGAAATTATATCCAGCAGGTGCAACAACTAACTCAGATGCTGCCGTATCAAGCTTAGAAAGTTTAGACCCTGTGTTTGAAGCCCTTGTCGAAGAAGGCATGCTTCTGTTAATTCACGGGGAAGTCACTAGTCACGATATCGATATCTTTGACAGAGAGAAGTTGTTCATTGAGCAGCATCTGCGCCGCATCCATGAGAGCTTCCCAAAACTTAAAATCGTTTTTGAGCACATTACGACAAAAGAAGCGGTTGAATTCGTTCAGTCGACCAATGAGCAAGTAGCAGCCACCATTACGCCACAACATCTTTTGTTGAACCGTAACGATTTACTCGTTGGAGGCATTCGACCTCATAACTTTTGCCTACCCGTTTTGAAACGCAACATTCATCAACAGGCTCTTAGGGCTGCGGTGAAATCTGGGTCACCTAAGTTTTTCTTGGGAACAGATTCGGCTCCGCACGAGAAACATCGCAAAGAAAGTGCATGCGGCTGCGCCGGCTGTTACAGCGCATGGAGTGCAATTGAACTGTACGCAAAGGTGTTTGAAGACCTAGATTGCTTGGATCAGTTCGAGCGCTTCGCAAGCTTCAATGGTCCAGATTTTTATGGTTTACCGCGCAATACCGGAACCATTACTTTAGTGCGCGAACAATGGACTGTTCCTGAGATCATCACCCTACCTGATGGTGGAGAAATTGTTCCATTTTTTGCAGGCGAAACACTGAACTGGAAGCTTAAATAAGACCTTACACGATAGTAAGGTGATGTGATTAAGAATTAATCATTTAAAGTCCAAGTTCGCGGTATGATACGTAGCCTGAAACAATAACGTTCATTCCGCGAATTCCCAAAATGCGTTTCGAAAACCCCTTTCACATTGCCGTAGTCTTCCTTTGCGCTTTTGCGCTATCGGCCTGTCAATCAGGCGAGGACGAAAACATGCTTCAAAGTGCGGTTCGCGGTAAAGCTATTAAAGGGGTAATTAGCCAAGGCGTCGTCAGCACATACCGAGTCTCCGAAGAAAATGGCAGCCTAAGTTTATTGTCGACAACGTCCACAGATTCAAATGGGCGCTTCTCCCTCAATATTAATCACGACGAAGAACAGCCTTTACTCATTCAAATCAGCGCCCAACCAGTTGTCACTACCATGACCTGTGAGTTGCTTGAGGGCTGTATTGCGGAACACTCAGGTGTCTTAAGTGCATTTGGAGAACAAAGCTACGTGGACGACAGCTTTCAATTGTTAGGGCTGATTGCAACAGATAGCTTCGGTGAAAAGCATGCGAAAGTCTCTGCACTAAGTCATCTAATCGTAGCGACTGCGCTTAATCTCCCAGGAGGCTTAACCCGTGGCAATATAGAATTTGCAGAACGCTGGGTTATGGAAACATTTCAACTCAGTAACTCGCCTCTGATCAGCGAGCTGATCGACATTTCAGATGATTCCGCCCTTGCTCAAAACGATTCTGATGACGTTATTCAAGCAATCATCGGTGCGAGTTTTTATAATCTTTCTCAAACACAATCTTGGTATGACGCCAGCATTACTATTGATAACTTTCCAATCAGCAGCATTCTCGAGCAAGCTCAAGTTTTGGCTCTAAGTGTTAATCACCACCTTCCTGTTACTGATCAACATCCTGAGCTTATAGCAAGCCCAAGCTCTCAGAATAAAGCTGACATATTCTTGCTTTCATCACCTACTGACGCCAATGTTAATCAGTATTCCCCGTTTTTCTTAAGAGCTCAGGCATACTCAAATCAAGTACTCCAATATCAATGGCGTTTCAACGGAGAAATTATCCCTGGTGCCAATGATGCAATTTACGGAAAGACACATGCCTCATTAAACGACGCAGGCGTCTATGATGTAATCATTCGCAACGCGCAAAATCAGATCATTTCATCTTCCGCTTCTCTCAGTGTGGAACCAAAAGAACTTTCACTTAAGATTACTAAGCAACCACGATCACAGTCGATTGTCAGTGGCCAATCTATTGAACTCAATATCAATACAAATGCAGGCTCTGATGCGAATGTGTCTTGGCAGAAAGGTGCCAGCGTTTTAGCGAATAAAAATAGCTCGACACTAGTCATTTCAAACGCAAGTCAAAGTGATGCTGGTGATTATCGTGCCATCATTGAATATAAGGGTGAGGTGCTCTACTCGTCCTTTGCAAAAATCACAGTAACAGAAGCTCTCAATACTCTCAGAATCTCACAACATCCATCTGACCAAGATGTATTAGCAGGACATAACGTTCGTTTTGAGATCTCGGCTGAGGGTGGAGGTTTCATGCGCTACCAGTGGTTTAAGGATGGCAATGCGATTGAAGGAGCAACGAACGCAACGCTTGCAATAGAAAGCGCAACACAAACTGATCAAGGCAACTACACGGCACAAGTCACAAGCTCTACCGGCAATCTAAATTCAAAAGCAGCTCAACTACGTGTGATAGCTCAAAACGTCGCTCAAACCCTAGTTGAGCAACCACAGTCACAACAGGTTTACCTTGAAGACTCTTTCCAATTTAGCGTTGCTAGCACACTAGCAACGAGCCATTCGTACCAGTGGTATAAAGACGACAAAGCAATCAATGGTGCAACAAGCCGCATATACGAGGTCAGCACAGCATCGAGTGCAGATGCCGGAACGTACTACGCCACGGTTAACAATGTGTTTGGATCAATTCGTTCTAGCTCTGCTTCATTAAACGTGAAGGCCAAGCCCTCATTATCACTATCATGGGCAATGCCTACGGAGCGCGAAAACGGCGAGGCTCTAAATCAATCTGAGATATACGGATATAAACTTGCCTTTGGCAGCAGCGAAAACTCACTAAGCAATAGCGTTGAAATTGTAGGCGCGCAAAACACAAACTTTACACTTTCAAATCTTGATCCCGGCAGTTTATACCTGCACATTGCTACGATAGATTCAGACCGAATCACAGGCCGTTTCTCTCAGCCTATTGAAGTCATTCTTCAATAAAAAGTAAATGGCCCATTATTTCTCAAGCGACAATGTGAAACTTCATTACCGAGACATCGGTAACGGGCCAGCAATTATATTCCTTCACGGCTTTGGCATGCATTCTGGCCACTGGCTTCCTTACGCATATCCTTTATCGCGAAAGTATCGCGTCATCATCCCAGATCTTCGGGGTTTTGGACGATCTCATCATGCACACTTCAAGCAAGACTGCGCAGTGAGTAATTATGCCGATGACGTCGCCGAACTCATCTCAGAGCTCAATGTCTCCAGCTTCAAACTAATCGGCATTTCGATGGGTGCACTCACATCAATCAGTTATATCGACAAGTATCAGCCAACAGGTTTAGAGAGGTATTTGCACATCGATCAAAGCCCGTGCTGTGTTAATAAATCCGATTGGAGATGGGGGCTATTCGGGCATGAGCATGATGATCGAATGCAGCGCGCAAAACAGTTGTTGGATGAGCTTGAGCCATACCTAGAGCAAGGCTTTGAATACAAAGAGCTTCCCAATAACTTACGTCAACAAATACAAACTGAACTTTCTGAATTCTTTGCTTCAGCCATGTCATGGTCAAGCTTTAAGCAGCTTTCACGGCTTTTGTTGAGTAAAGAATGGATATTGAGACAACTGCTGTCCGTTAAGAACTGGGGGGCATATATGCATTGCCTTCGAGCTTACATCGATCAAGGCTATGATTTCAGACAAGCCATTGAAAATTGCGAAACGCCCATTGATATTCTAGTAGGCATGAAATCGGATATGTACCCAGCCACAGGTCAGCTTCGTATGGCGGATCTGAATGAAAGATGCTCAGTCTTACCGTTCACTAAAAGTGGCCACACCCCCTTAATTGACCAACCTTTCAAACTGACACGAGAGTTGCACCGGTTTGCGACCGCCTAATAGGTGCTGCGTTCCTGCACAAGAATCCAAGGTTTAATCACAACGGCCCAGAGTAAAGTATTGTCTGCAGACCAACGCATGGCTTGCTCATCAGAAACTTGTCCGACTTTTTCTTCAGCCATCCACCCTTTCATAACAGGGGCGTTATCTGCAACGATTTGTTCTGCGACGATAAGCATATCAAGGTCAGATGAAACGCAAATCAGCTTACCTCCAGCAAAGTAAGGTTCAAGCTCCTTCCAAGAAATCTGTGCGGTTTCTAGATTTAACTTTTGCGCTAAAGGTACTTTTTGTTGATCAGTCATGATGTGCTTGTTGCTCTCTAATAAAGAGGGCGAATTCAAGCACTCATGATGATAAAAGGCAAGTTGTTAACCAATCACCGTTGGTTGAACAAGGTCTTCGATGTAGCTAGCAACAATATCTGTTCGATGTAACTCAATTTGCGCTACAAACTGAGAAACTATGCGCTCTGGATTAGGCAATAGACGTGAATCACCGACCAATCCAAACTGTATTTGACCGCCATAACTGATGATACTCAAACCAATACCAAGATCGCCTGTTTGAGGAACCCAAAACATTTGCTCCTTGATCTTTGATCCTGCGATGTAACGTGCTTCGCGAGGTCCTGGAACATTCGACATCACTGCAGTTGTCTTATTCCCGAAGCTCTCAGTAAGCGCTCTTTGCATAGATTTTGGCAGCATGCCTGTCGCATACAAAATGCCATAAGACAAAGCTGGCTGAAGTGATTGCTTAAGCGCAATCATGTCGTGCTTTATTTTATATACGCGCTCTAAAGGATTCTCGATATCAACAGGCAATGCAGCAAACACAGTACCAAACTGGTTACCCAGGTCATCAGGATTTTGGCTTAGATCCATCTTATCCATTGGACGAATATTAACTGGAATCGTCACATGAACATTGCGCCCTTCTAAATTCTCACCCGCGCGAATCAACTCTTCACGAAAAGCGCCTGCTACACAAGACATGAGTAGGTCATTGATCTTACAGCCGACAACCTTCGCAATCCCATGAAACTTCTCAAAGCTCACCGGCTCAGACCAAGCACATGTTTTTCTAACACCAAGTTTGCCTTTCAAAGTACTACGCGGATCCGCGGGCATGGTCGCTAGTTGCGCTAACTCTGTCGCTGCACGAACACCATCACCAACAATACCGCGCATAGCATCTTGATCGCGCAAAATACTAATACCATCGCTCGATATCTTCTTAGCAAATTTAGCGTAGCGGTCTGCTCGTTCTGAAGCATTATCAATCAGACGTTGATACTTCGGCCATTCGTAGTTCAACTCCTCATCTGGAGTCTCTTCATTTGACGCTGCTTGAGCCACCGAGAACGGCGCGACATTCGCACTACCATCGGTAATGGAGTTGAATACAGATATCAACGCTAAGCCATCAGCATAGCAATGGTGAACACGCAAAATGATTGATCGGCCACCTTGATAATTCTCAACGAACAAGATTTGCCACAAAGGCTTAGAATCATCAAAAGGCATGCTCAGCTGGTCAGCAAGATAAGTTTGCAATGCTTTCTTATCTGCTTTGCCAGGTAAAGCTACTTTTTTGACGTGATTAGCAAGATCAAAGTAAGGGTCTTTTTCCCACACATACTCACCAGACACTTGCACCGGTCGAGTCATAAAACGAGGAAAACGCAAAAAACGATTAATGATCGTATTTTTAAAATCTTTGAATTCCATATCTTCCGTGATAATCATTGCATTAATGATCATCAGGTTGGTTGGCGAATCCATACGCAACCAAGCGATATCAACCCCAGTTAGAGGTTTGCTGGCATGATCATTCATACCGGCTCCTATTGTTTATTTTATATTTTTTGTTAAGCGTGCAATTTGCTAGACAAATGAGAACGCCCTAGAAACGATAAAACAGGGCTGTATTTAGTACGCATGTCACAAACAGTATCACAGATAACATTTTTTAACATCGTCGTTCCATCTATCTGCCATAATTAAATCAACGTGTTATTACAGACTGTTAAAGAGCTTTTATATAGTTACTGATCTATATTTAGTCAAACACTTTAATAACATTAATAATGAAAGCTAAGGACAGCACAAATATCGCTAGATAGGATGAATTACTAGCGGCGGTTATTACTGGGGAGATTAACTGCTGTGCAAGCCACTCACGCTCGAAAACTAATAAAGCCTATCGCACAAACATATACTGAGATGTTCTCAGGCAAAGTGTTTACAGTCGGTAAAGGCGCTGTCAGTGTTCGGAATCATGCGGACGATGCAACACACACCGTTATTGGCGTTCATGGGTTCTTAGAAAACCATTGCTATTTTACGCAGTCATACCAAGACCCTAGCACCGAACTCATCCTCATCACCTGTAGTAACTATCATATTCCAGTCGAAGGCCCTTTACCGGAGCCGGCAAGTTGGGAAATCCCAATTAAGTATTTGGAAGGCACAATAGAATATGATGCATGTATTCTTACACAAGCTTTAGAAAACCTTCCCACCACGAACAAGATTAGAATTCATGGCCACTCTCGAGGTGGAGCCGTCATTCTTGAAGCAGTTAATCAACGTCCCGATCTTTTCGAGCACGTTGAAGTTATCCTTGAAGCACCAGCACTACCTGGCGGGAAGACTCACCCACTCGTATCTGCGCTGCTTGAGCCTGTAAGTCATGGAATGTGGCCTTGGGTAATTCGATTAATCAATAGCACGCCCTCTTCGTCTTACGGGCAGATGTTCTTCGGCAAACTAAACCCACGAAAGAAAAAGTTATTACACAAGCTATTTACGGCAACAAAAGACCATCTCACTATTGTTCGTAACATTGAAAACTTATTCGCATGGATGGATAAAGCCGACTATTCAGCCTATGCACATCTGCGTCATGGAACATTCTTAATTCCTAAAGTAGATAGAATTCTCAATAGAAATCTGATGTTAAAGAGCGCTCTAAAAAGCCCAACATCTATCAGAGTGATCGAAACAGAAGCGTTAAGCCATTTTGTCACGCTAGATGATCGCAAATGGATTCCATCATTCGAGACCACGCCATCTGCTGAGCGAGCCGAACAGATCAAGCAAACCAAAAAGCAGCTCCGCATCGCTAATAGCTAGTCCCTACCCAGATCAAACCCCTTGCAACATTTGCGAGGGTGTTTACACTCTCGAAATCTTACATTTGTGCGAGTCAACATGTACCGAGAGCGTATAGCGGAAACACCAGCCAAAAGCCCTGAAGCTCTGCATCTAAAATCGTTGATGCTTACTTACCACGATTACCAATTAAATAGCTTGTCGCATCAAGGTAGTGCAATGAAGTGCCGTCTTGCAGAATGGCAAACTGAGCGATTGAAAGCGACTCACGCAGATTTATACGACAATTTTAACTTTCGCAGCGGCATCGACTTTCTGTTAGAGGAGTTATACGGCGCACACGATTTCTCTGCCCGAGATCGAGACTTAGAGCGTATCTTCCCCAAATTACTTAAGCTTCTGCCGAAGAATTTAATCAATACGGTGGCCAATTTAGTTGAATTGAATTTACTTACTCAGCAATTAGATGATCAACTCGTACAATATTTAATGAGCATAAATGCTAGCGATATCAACGAGAGTCTTTATGTAGAGGCCTATCAGAAAGCCTCCACCGCACAGCAACGGCAGCGCCAATTAGACCTTGTTAAGGCGGCTGGAGAACTCTTAGACAAGCATGCACACAACCCACTACTTCGACTAACTCTTAATTGGACAAAAAAGCCAGCAAAGAAAGCAGGGCTCGAAGAACTCCATGGTTTTCTGTTAAGAGGGCTAGACGCATTTTATGAAATGAGTGATGTGGACGTGCTAATGCAAACTTTGATTGAACGCGAAAGCCATATACTATCCAACATCTTAAATAATCGTCCCAACCCATTTCAGTCATGAGCTGTACGGATTTTTTATGTCAGAAACAATAATTAAAGATCGAGTTAAGGTCGAGATCAAAGACCAAATCGCCTATGTCACCTTATCTCGCGCAGACAAGCACAATGCCCTAGATATGCCGATGTTTGAAGCAATCGTTAAGACAGCGAAAACAATATCCAAAGACAAGAAAGTTCGCGGCGTCATCTTGTCCGGCGATGGCAAATCTTTTTGCTCTGGTATCGACGTAAAAAGCATGTTCAAAAACCCAATGACGGCCGTGAAATTGCTCATCAAACCGGGCACTAAATTCGTTAATCTTGCACAAGAAGTTAGCTACGTATGGCGTGACCTACCTGTTCCCGTTATTGCTGTGACCCATGGCAAATGTTGGGGCGGAGGGATGCAAATAGCGCTTGGAGCAGACTTTCGCTACACATCTAAGAACTGCACATTTTCGATCATGGAGACGAAATGGGGACTCATACCAGATATGGGCGGCTCGATCGCATTAAGAGAGCTTTGCTCGATCGATAAGGCAAAAGAATTAACGATGACGGCAGAAGTATTTGATGCCCAAAAAGCAGCTGAGTACAACCTCGTGACGCGCATATGCGATGACCCAATGGCGGAAGCAACTGCTTTCTTGAAAGAGATTGCAAACAAATCGCCAGATGCCATCAGCTTAACCAAGAAGCTCTATAACGGCGCATGGCTATCAACCATTCGCCAAGCTTTGAATCTCGAAACAAAACTGCAACGAAAACTGATTGGCCGTCACAATCAAAAAATCGCTGGTGCGGTTTATAGCGGCGATAAATCAGCTAGCGAATATTCAGATCGCAGCCAATAAGCTTTCGCTTAGAAGCTATGCTTTGATGACATAATATCTAGGTATAGCGACTGAGTTAGCTCTTCAAAGTTGCTTTGTTTCGGTAATCGAACAAACACCTTACTACCGCAAGCCTGCGGATCATAAGCGTCTTTTTTCAGAGGCGCTTTTTTATATTTGTGCGTACCCGTTGATTCAACCTCATCAACCAAACGAATAAAGTGAGGGATCGCGTAATCTGGTACGTGTGCCTGCAGATATTCATATAGCGCTCGCCCATCAAAAGACTGCCCGCTCTCAAACCGCAAGGCTGCCATTCCTGCGCGCCCGTTAGTTTTTGGAATTTCGACACCATAGACAATCGCGTCGATGACTCCACTATATTGACCCAGAACATTTTCAACTTCTGTCGTTGATACATTCTCGCCTTTCCAACGGAAGGTATCCCCTAGACGATCGACAAACTGAGCATGTCGAAATCCTAAGTCACGCATCATGTCGCCAGTGTTAAACCAAGCATCGCCCTGCTTAAAGACATTACGCAAAATAGTTTTCTCTGTTTTTTCTGGCTCGGTATACCCATCGAAAGGAGATTTTTCATTAATTTCACCGAGCAACAATCCCGCTTCGCCTCGACTTACTTTTCTCATATAACCATTAGAAAAACGACGCGCTTCTTCTGCATCGAGGTCATATTGGACAATGGCGTAAGGAACAGGAGAGAAACCGACGGTATTGTCTAAATTGAGCACATTCATAAAGCCGACATTGCCTTCGCTCGAGCCATAAAACTCATGCACGCGATCAATATCAAAACGCTGTTTAAATTCGCGCCAAATTTCTGGCCGAAGCCCATTGCCAAACATCACACGCACTTTGTTTTCACGCTCAATATCGCTCGGAGCTTGCGCCACTAAGTACCGGCACAACTCGCCGATATAGCACAAGGCAGTCACTCCTTGCGAAACCACATCATGCCAATATTTACTTGCCGAAAACTTTCTTACCAATACTAAGGTTGCACCACTCGATACGATACTAGACCAAGCCACAACCATCGCTGTCGCGTGATAAAACGGCAAGGGAACATAAACGCGATCATCACTACGCAACTGAATACACGCTTCCCCAATTCCACCGTAGGCTTTCATATATCGCCCATTGGTTAATATGGCGGCTTTCGGTAAGCCCGTTGTGCCCGACGTGTAAAAATAACAAAGAGGATCATTCGCTCGGATGTGTTCACTATGCGGGAGGTTCTGCTCACTCTGGTTACCAGCGACTGCCATCAAATCATAGGCATTTTTAGGCGTATCATTCGTAGCTTTATCAGCGACCCATAACACACTTTGATCGCCATCAGGCAGCGCTGACTCAACAGCCATACAAGCGTCGAACAACTCTTCACCGACAATGATGCGCTTGGGCGAAACCAAACGAATACTATGTTCAAGAACATTGCCTCGCTGCGATGTATTGATCAGCGCAGCAATTGCCCCCAACTTCGCTAACGCCACAACGCATAGTAATAACTCAACACGATTTTCCATCATGACAACAATCGTATCGCCCTTTACCGTCCCTGTGCCCTCTAGATAATGCGCAATTTGATTAGCTTTGCGATTGAAGTCGCTATAACTCAAAGACTGCCCTTCAAACATCACCGCGATATTGTCTGGAAACTTTGATGCTGCCAGCTCAAAGCACGAAGCTAAATTATTAACGGGATTCTTACGCTGCTGCGCGACACGATATAAACCGCGTAATTTCTTTGGAAGGCCTCTAAAAAGCTCGGGAGAACGAACGATAAGATCACGTGCGCTTAAAGCACGCTGATTGGCTATTTGAGTCATAAGGATTCTTATTTTTGTTAGATATCGGTAGTTTTATTTTGCAGCAAACGCGTCGAGGTATTTATGCACTTCCTGCTCAATTCGTGTTTTAAACGGTCGCAAAACAAAACTAAGCTCTAAAGTTAACGCGATACTATCCGAAGCACAGTGAATTTCACCTTTCGCACCAGATCCTTTAAACGCAAGCGTCTCACCTTGCCAACCGTATTTGAGCCCAAACTTTTCAGTTAGATCTTCCGCTAAACTTTCCGCTTCTTGCTTTGCAGCGTCTAGTCCTCGGTTATGCGTTCTTTCGATGCGAATTGCGCTCATCAAAAAATCCTATTGCTGATTAGTTTTACAATTTGGCAAGTCTAACCGATATTGCACAAACCCAGAACAATCTAATTGGTTTTCAAGATAGTCTTCGAGCTCTGTGAACGATAGAATAGGTGCAGATTTAGTCTTGCAAGAGCAACTTAGCGTGAAAGAAACCCAAGCAAACAACGACACCAATCAAAACACCACTCACTTTGGTTTTGAGAACGTCAACGTCGAAGAAAAAGCCGGCAAAGTCGCAGACGTATTTCATTCTGTCGCTACAAAATACGACATCATGAACGACTTAATGTCTTTTGGAATCCACCGTTTATGGAAACGTTTGACCATTGAGTCCTCTGGCGTACGCTCTGGTCATAAGGTACTAGACATTGCGGGGGGAACTGGAGATCTCACGATGCAGTTCTCCAAACGCGTTGGAGATCAAGGCAAAGTTGTACTCGCTGACATTAACGCCTCTATGCTCAATGTCGGACGAGACAGATTATTAGACAAAGGCTACGGCAGCAATATTGAATTTGTACAAGCGAATGCAGAATGCCTTCCCTTCCCAGATAATTACTTTAATGCCGTATCGATCGCGTTTGGCTTAAGAAATGTCACTGATAAAGATAAAGCTATCCGCTCTATGTTCCGCGTATTGAAACCGGGCGGCAGACTTTTGATATTGGAATTTTCAAAACCCACTAACACAGTGCTTAGTGATGTGTATGACAAATACTCATTCACCGCACTCCCTATGATGGGCAAGCTCATCACAAATGATAGTGAAAGCTATAAATACCTAGCTGAATCTATTCGTATGCATCCAGACCAAGAAACCTTGAAGGGTATGATGGATGAGGCAGGATTCGTTAATACGCGCTATCAAAATATGACTGGCGGCATTGTTGCTCTACACACCGGAGTAAAGGCGTAGTGAACATCTTTAGCCAACCTTTATTCCAACAGTTCGCACCTAGCGTTGAGAAAACACTCAACGCTACCTTATCTATGGATCCAGGTTCAGAACAAAAACTAAAGCCTCTTAATGGCTGTGTGCTCGAACTACGTATTAGCAATCTAAATCAATCGCTATTCATTGGCGCAAAAAACAATCGCATCTTACTTTTATCTGCAGAGCAAGCTCCAACAGTCACCATGACCGCCAGCCTGTCAGGACTATTAAAATTGGCCGCTTATAGAGACACTGCCACTCTACTGAACTCAGGCGACCTTGCGTTTACTGGTGATGCCGTACGCGCACAACAAATTCAGCGTTTTGCAGATAATTTAGATATCGACTGGGAAGGCTTGCTAGCTAACTTCATTGGCGATACACCAGCAAAATTTATCAGCAGCGGCGCAAAACAAAGCATCACCATTGCAAAGACCTTCAGCAAAAACTTCGTGAAAGACCTAGAAGAGTTCGTAAAATACGAACTTCGTTTACTTCCTTCTCGCGCATTAGCCAACAAGCAATTCGAAGCGATAGACCAACTCCGTTTGGCCGGAGATCGTCTAGAAGCAAGAGTAAGATCACTTTCGAAACGCATCAAGCGAGGTTAGTTTGGCTGCCGACTTAGGAACTAAAAAGTTAAGCAGGGCCTTCAAAATATTATGGGTGACTTGCCGTTATCGCTTAGATGACTTTCTTCCACTAACTTCGCTCCCTACCTCACTGCGATTACTGCTTATTCTGGCTCCTTGGCAGTTGTTTCCAAGACCTAAGCATTCAAAAGCCGTTCGTCTGAGATTAGCCATTGAAACTCTCGGCCCGATTTTTATTAAATTTGGGCAGCTGCTTTCAACGCGTCGTGACTTATTAGATGACGAGTTAGCCAATGAGCTGAAAAAGCTACAAGACCAAGTACCTCCCTTTAGTCAGAAAGAGTCGATTCTACTTATTGAAAAGGGTTTAGGCCGACCTGTCTCTGAGGTGTTTTCACGATTCGATGAAGACGTCATGGCCTCAGCGTCTATTGCTCAAGTGCATAGTGCGCAGTTGCCTAACGGACAGGAAGTGATTGTTAAAGTCATTCGTCCAAACATTAAGAAGACTATTCAGCAAGATTTGTCGCTCATGAAGCTATTTGCATACTTGCTTGAAGCTTTATGGAAAAACGGCAAACGCTTACGCGCTCAACAAATTGTTCTCGATTATGAAAAAACCATATTCGATGAACTTGATTTGCAACGCGAAGCAGCCAATGCCTCTCAAATCCGCCGTAACTTCTTAAACTCAGAGCTGATTTATATCCCAGAAGTATATTGGCCTTATTGCAATCAACATGTGCTCGTGATGGAACGCATATATGGCACTCCCGTTGCCGATATCGAAACGCTAAAAGCACATCATGTTGATTTAAAAGTTCTCGCTGAACGCGGTGTCGAGATTTTCTTCACACAAGTTTTTCGCGATAGTTTTTTCCATGCAGACATGCATCCCGGCAATATTTTTGTTTCAACAAAAAATCCGCAAGCAGCTCAGTATATCGCCGTCGATTTCGGCATTGTCGGTACTCTTGGCGAAGAAGACCAGAACTATCTTGCCCGCAACCTGCTCGCATTCTTCAATCGCGACTACCACGAAGTAGCACGCTTACATGTTGACTCTGGATGGGTGCCATCGACAACACGCGTGGAAGAATTTGAAGCGGCAATAAGAACAGTCTGTGAGCCCATTTTTGAACGACCGTTAAGCGAAATTTCATTTGGCCAATTCTTAGTGCGTCTTTTCCAAACCGCACAACGCTTCGATATGGAAGTACAACCTCAACTCGTTCTTTTGCAGAAAACCTTAATCAATATTGAAGGATTAGGCCGACAGCTATACCCAGATCTGGATCTATGGAGTACAGCAAAACCCTTTCTAGAACGCTGGATGCGCGATCGACTTGCACCACCAGGCGTATTCAAGCGACTACGCGAGCAATTCCCAGATTTAGTACAGCAGTCACCAGAACTACCTAAGTTAATCTACGAGACCATGGACAACCTAAGTCGTCTCGAGCCCCCAAGGGCACAAACAAGCTCATACCAAGGCGATACACAAAAACCAAACAAGAAACGTAAAGTACTTGCTTGCGTATTGATTGGCACAGGCTTAATCTCAAGCAATGCGGATTGGCTCCACATCGCGCAAACACTGTCAGCCGCCTCTGCACTAAGTATCACGCTAGGTGCCTGGCTACTGCTTACATCAAAGTAATTGGAGAATTGAATTTAATGTCTGACGTATTAAAGCAACTACAAGAAGTTTTGGATGCACGGCGTTCAGCAGATCCAGAAAGTTCATACGTCGCAAGCCTTCACAATAAGGGACTAAATAAAATTCTCGAGAAAGTTGGCGAAGAATGCACCGAAACAATTTTGGCAGCGAAAGATGCGCAAACTGATTGTAATAAACAAGATCTAATATACGAGACAGCAGACCTTTGGTTTCATACTATGGTTATGCTATCTCACTTAGACATTACGAACGAAGAAATACTAAATGAGTTGGAGCGACGCTTTAACCTCTCTGGCTTAGAAGAAAAAGCTCAACGTAAGAAGGAGTCTTAATATGGGAATCAGCCCTACTCAGCTACTGATTATTTTAGTGATTGTTGCCTTGATATTCGGCACCAAAAAACTTCGCAATATGGGCGGAGATCTTGGCGGCGCAGTAAAAGGCTTTAAAAAAGCAATGAAAGACGAAGAGCAAGCTAAACCGCTTGATAAGAAAGATGATGACGTGATCGACGTTAAAGCTGAAAAAACAAATTCAGACAATAACAAGGCATAGATAAACACCTATGTTTGATATTGGCTTTCTTGAAATTATCATCGTTGCCATTATTTCGCTGCTCGTCCTGGGGCCAGAGCGTCTTCCTAAAGCAGCCGCGACAATTGGCAAATGGATTGGCAAAGCTCGACGACTAACCAGCACACTTTCTCAAGAAATTGATCGTCAGGTAGAAATAGAAGAACTTCGAGAGCAACTTAAAAAACAAGGCAACAGCTTGGATATCAATGATGATGCAAACAAAATTCATCAGACAGTTTCGCAAGCATTAGCCGACGTTGAAAAAGAAAGCCTTAGCACCAGTCAGCCATTGGAATCTTCAACCGCACCAAGTAAAGAAGTATGAGCGACAACGATTCAAGCGCGCCTGAAAACGATCAGGCTCAACCTTTAATGGCTCACTTAATTGAGCTAAGAAATCGTATGCTTAAAGCCGTGATCGCGGTCATAGTGGTATTTCTATCTCTCTATTATTTTGCGAACGATCTTTATCAATTATTATCCGAGCCACTTCGTGCGCTGATGCCTGAAGGCACAACCATGATAGCAACAGAAGTTGCCTCGCCTTTTCTAACCCCTTTCAAGCTTACTTTCTTCGCATCGATCTTTATCGCAATGCCTTATGTGCTTTTCCAGATTTGGGGATTTATCTCTCCCGCTCTGTTCGATAAAGAAAAGCGCCTAGCAATGCCTTTATTATTCTCAAGCGTGCTGCTGTTTTATCTAGGAATGGCCTTTGCCTACTTTGTCGTATTCCCATTGGTATTTGGATTTTTTACCTCTGCAGGACCAGAAGGTGTTGCGGTGATGACTGACATCAGTCGCTATCTCGACTTCGTCATGAAGATGTTTTTCGCGTTCGGCTTTGCTTTTGAAATCCCGATTGCGATTATTATTCTCGTGTCAGTGGGGGCGACAAGCACAGCCAGCCTTTCAGAGAAGCGCCCTTACCTCGTTGTTGGCTGTTTTGTTGTGGGTATGCTTCTGACTCCACCTGACGTTATTTCTCAAACATTGCTAGCCCTTCCAATGTGGCTTTTGTTCGAAATCGGTTTACTGTTTTCAAAACTTATTGAGAAAAAACAAACAGAAAATGAGCAACTAACAAACTAGTAATGAACCTGCTCTTACTCTCTCCAAACAATATTATCGATGAGTCGACTGCCGTCATTAAAGGACGGCAGCTCGAGCATATCCACAAGACCTTGCGCGCGAAAACCGGTGATACGCTGAGCGTAGGCATTGAAAACGGTTTGATTGGGAAAGGCACATTAACCGAGCTCAATCAAGTACAAGCAAAGCTAACATTTCGCTGTACAAAGCAAGCCCCAGCACCATTACCGATCAAGCTCGTATTGGCGCTACCACGGCCTAAAATGCTTCGTCGCATCATTCAAACTGCCGTCACGATGGGAGTCAAAGACTTCACCTTTATCAATGCCTGGAAGGTAGAAAAGAGTTATTGGCAGACCCCTTGGTTAAACGAGGAATCACTGCGTGAAAATGCGCTCATCGGCTTAGAGCAAGCCAAAGATACGGTGATGCCCGTATTCAAAACAAGAAAGCTGTTCAAACCTTTTGTAGAAGACGAATTAAGCGACCTAGCGGGAAATGACCTCAAACTCATCGCACATCCGCACACTGAAACGCCGTGCCCTGTTCAATTAGATCCGAAACAGCCAGTGACCTTAGCAATTGGTCCAGAGGGAGGATTTACAAAATATGAGGTCTCGAAATTTTACGAACAACAGTTTGAGTCTGTGCATCTAGGAGATCGGATCTTAAGGACTGAAACTGCCGTCCCAGCACTACTATCAAGGCTTTACCCAGCATAAGCTGAGCAAAGCCTTAGTCCTAACTATGAGTAGCTCTGTTGTGCTCGCAGGTCTGGCACCTCTTGTTCACGACTCTTCACAATTACTATCGATCCCATCACGGCTGACAACAACGAGCCTAACAAAACTCCTAGCTTAACGCTCTCTTGATATGCTGCATCCATGCCTTCAAAAGCAAGCGACCCGATAAACAAACTCATCGTAAAACCTATGCCGCAAAGAATACACACACCATAGAGTTGTAACCAAGTCGTTCCCTTAGGAAGCGATGTAATACCTGACTTGATTGCTAACCAACACACACCAAAAATACCGATTTGTTTACCAACAAATAGCCCAAGTGCGATGCCCATCGTAACGGGATGGAACAAGTCTTCCACTCCAATACCTACCAAGTTCACACCCGCATTAGCGAACGCAAAGACAGGCAGGATGAAAAATGCGACCCATGGCTGAATGCCATGCTCCATTTGCTTGAGCATGGAATGCCCGTGCTCAGTCTTCACATTGAGAGGTATAAACCAAGCGACGATGAAACCAGCAAGCGTCGCATGCACGCCTGACTTCAATACGACCGCCCAGACAACCACACCTATGATGATATACGCAGCTTGCGCTCTCACCTTTAAACGGTTCAAGATAAACAATCCGACTAAGCCAAATCCCGCCACAGACAAAGAAAGACCTGACAAATCCGCAGAATAAAACAGAGCGATAATAACGATTGCGCCAATGTCATCGAAGATAGCCACAGACAGTAAGAACAGCTTTAAGGTTAAAGGCAAGCTCTTACCAAATAAGCTAAACAAACCCAGCGCAAAGGCAATATCGGTCGCCGAAGGAATCGCCCAACCTCTTAGCCCGACTTCATCGCCAGTATTAAAAAATACATACACTAAAGCCGGAGCAACGATCCCTGCTATTGCCGCTATACCAGGAAGAATAATTTGATCCTTCGATGACAAATGTCCTTCTAGTATTTCGCGTTTTACTTCTAGACCTATAAGGAAGAAGAACAAAGCCATGAGTCCGTCATTGATCCATAGCAACAGCGGTTTCGCTATTTCAAAGCCACCTAGTTGCAAGACAACCGGCATGTTAAGGAAGTCGCTATAGAACATGTTGATGCCCGAATTAGCCATGATAAGGGCCAATAGGGCAGCACAAATCAACAACACACCTCCAGCAGCATCATGCTGAACCATCTCTCGAAAAACTTTTGTCACAACGATCTCCATTGTTAGCTTGTTTAGCAATCCTTTATACGCATCAGTAGTACGCCGAAAAAGTCGAATATACCTCTAAATCATCGATAAATTCTGTCTATAAAAATGAATCCAAAAAAAGCGTAAAGCACGTTTAGGGAGTTGCTTTACGCTAAAGGTGGAGATGATTAATAGAGGAAGTAATTAACTTTCTCAAAGGCCTCCAAAATTAAGCTCTCAATGGTAAATACAGCGGTGCTTTAGCTTCTTGCGCTATGGTGGATTGGGCTTCGTTTCCAGTAGAAACAATCTGACGAGACACCTGAAATACGTGATATGCCTCGGGAGCATAAACATCGACTGTCGTAGCAACATGCTGACTTAATACGGGAACAGGGTCGCCAGATTTCACAATGCGAAAGGTCTCATTTACCGAAGGCGTTTCCGCCGGCAAAGGTTCTTCTACCCACAAGTAAATGGCTTTATCAACTAATACTCGCTGACAGTGAAGAACCTTGAACCCTTCCTTAGGCTTTAAGGTTGTGTCCTTGCCTTCATTCTCGAGAAGGTATTTATGTACAGTCTTCATTTACGAGTCTCCATCGTTGTGAACCGTAGGTGTCATCCTGTCATCCACGTCACTTCGAAAAAAGAAGATTTATTCGTCTCGAAAGAACGAAAAAAATGATCATAAAAGCGAACAATTATTGATCGAAGTATTCGAACTCATCGTTGATTAATAACTGATGGAAGAAGCTATTTCGCATTCAGTAGCATTGGTTAAACGCTGAAGAGGAGGCTCGTAATGCTGTACCTAAACGTGAACGAAAAAGTATTGGCATATTGGGAACGCACTATAGATCTGTATTACAACATCCATCTAGGGAGTCTTGTAGACGATATTGAGTCAGTGAATCTATTTATTGACAAACAAACGAGCGTTCAAGACACCGTATATCGCTGTGAGCTCGATGTAATACCAGCGAATGGTCAGAAGATATCTATTGCACTCGAACTTGAGAATTGTGGCGCAGCGATCGAGCAGATCTTCGCCAAAGCGAGACGCTCAATGCTGCGTAGAATACGAGGAATCAATGAGCCTAAAACAGTCGCTCAGACTGGTTGATCGAAGCTAGATTTGAACGCGCGGTTTCGGTAATCGACACCACCGCAGGATGTTTTAACTTTCGCTCCGGCGAAATCACGAAGAAGTGCTCTGATACATCAGACACTTCTCCAATTGCCTTTACCCCATACATTGTTTCAACTTGTCGACGCATAGCACTTGGCGCTGGGAAGAAGCCCGCGCCTGCCTCGCCAAAAGCTTTGAGTAATGCACTATCATCAAATTCAGCGACGATTTTCGGAGTAATGCCTTCTCGATCAAACCAATCATCGAGACTGCGACGCAAGACATGATTATTCACTGGCAACAAAACAGGCGCATTATCTAAGAATTTGGAGAATGAACCTTCGTATTGCGCGCACAGGGCGGGTGTTCCAAAAAAGGTCAAATCACTTTCGCCTAACTCATGACTGTAAGCTTTTACATTTAAGCCTGTTGGAATACTTCGATCAGACAAAATCAAATCAAGTTTATGGACGGCTAAGTCACCCAACAGCGTCTCTAGCTTTCCCTCCATACAAACGATTTTGATCGGCTGCTCAAAACTTAGAGCAGGCTCAAGAATCTTGTATGCAATTAACTTAGGTATCGAGTCTACGATCCCAACATTGAAATTAATGGGAGTGCCTGGCTGCTTACTCTTCACTCGCTGAGTCAGTTCAGACCCAAGAGAAAAGATCTCATCTGCATATTGCTCTACAACGCGTCCAGTCTCAGTAATAGCGAGTCCTCGTCCAACACGCTGAAATAAAGGTTCTCCGATACTGTCTTCGAGCACTTTTAACTGACCACTGATAGTCTGTGGCGTCAAATGGAGGATATCGGCAGCTTTCGCAACGCTACCTTCTTTCGCAACAGTCCAAAAATAAAGCAAGTGGTTGTAATTCAAATGCCGCATTGTGATCTCCACTGAATCAATAACATTGGCCGTAAGAGTAAGACAAGCCAATTGAAAGATATATTCGAATAATTAGCCGTTTAATAACGGCTATTACGAGCAATTTTTGAAATCGGATTTACAAAGAAAAACAAATTTATTGCGTCGCAGGATGTGTACGTAGCATCTTCACTTGTTAGATGTTTCAGCCATTTATTCTGCACTATATCCATTCTTTGGCATAATCATCTAAAATAGACTTCATGACCCAATGAATAAAGGAGATTAATCATGCAGCTCAGTAAGATCGACCTAAAAATATTGCGCGAATTACAAAACGATGCGCGTATTAGTTTTGCTGAACTGGCGCGGCGCGTAGGCTTGTCTAGTTCGCCATGCTTTGAACGTGTAAAAAAGCTCGAGCGCGAGGGCATCATCAAAGGTTATCACGCTCAGCTCGATCCAGAAGCCTTAGGCGCATCTCTACTAGTGTTTGTTCAAATTCGCTTGAACAGAACCAGTGACGATATTTTCAAACGCTTCAATGCTGCGGCCCAAGCACTTGAACAAGTGCAAGAGTGCTACTTAGTGTCGGGTAACTTTGACTACCTAATCAAAGCGCGAGTAAACGATATGAATGCCTACCGAATTTTTCTGGGGGAAACACTTTTAACCTTACCTGGAGTCTTAGAATCAACGTCTTATGTAGTGATGGAGCAAGTCAAAGAGACCTTAGATTTATCGATCTAATAAAATCATTACATGCTTCTCAAATTAAATAATAAAGAACATATATCCAATAAAAATNTAAATAACAGACGGTTAGCCTGAAAAATTTTCTTTCAAGCTACAATTAAGAAGATAATTCTGTTCGTTCTTCTCTAACATTATTCGTATTTGAACATGACACGAATCAAGAGGGAGAGAACATGCTTATCGGTGTACCAAAAGAGATTAAAAATCACGAATACCGCGTTGGCTTAACGCCAGCGGGTGTAAAAGAGCTTATCGCAAACAACCACTCTGTTATTGTGCAAAAAAGTGCAGGCGCCGGCATTGGCTTAGAAGATGAGCAATATATTGCGGCAGGCGCACAAATTGTAGCGACTGCAGAAGATGTGTTTGCGCAAGCTGAAATGATTATCAAAGTAAAAGAGCCTCAACCACAAGAATGCGCGCTCCTTCGAGAAGATCAGCTTCTTTTCACATATCTACACCTGGCTCCAGACCCAAAGCAAACTGAACTTCTTTTAAAATCTGGCGTGACAGCAGTTGCATACGAAACAATTACCGATGACAAAGGCGGCCTACCTTTACTTGCACCAATGTCAGAAGTAGCAGGCCGCATGTCTATCCAAGCCGGCGCGCATACTCTTGAGAAAGCACAAGGCGGTAATGGCATGCTACTCGGCGGCGTTCCGGGCGTAGAACCTGCAAGTGTGGTTGTCATTGGTGGCGGAGTTGTAGGTCTAAACGCAGCTCGTATGGCTTCTGGACTTGGCGCTAACGTAACTATCCTTGACCGTAGCATTGAACGCTTGAAGCAAATTGATGACATCTACGGCTCGCAAATGAACACTGTATACAGCACCGCAGATGCAATCGAAAAACACATTAAAAACGCAGACCTAGTGGTCGGCGCCGTGCTGATTCCTGGCGCAGCAGCTCCTAAGCTCATTACCCGCGACATGCTTAAAGACATGAAGAAAGGCGCTGTCTTGGTGGATGTCGCGATTGATCAGGGCGGCTGTTTCGAAACATCAAAAGCAACAACGCATGAAAACCCTACATATGAGGTAGATGGCATTGTTCACTACTGTGTAGCGAATATGCCTGGCGGTGTCGCTAGAACCTCAACCTTTGCATTGACCAATGCGACACTTCCATACGCGATTTCATTGGCAAACAAAGGCGTACATGCGCTGACAGAAAACGCACATTTACTCGAGGGGCTTAACGTCCACAAAGGCATGGTTACTAACGAACCCGTCGCTGAAGCACTTGGATACGCTTATGTATCGCCAGCTTCTGCACTAGCGATGAAAGATATTAAGAAAAGCGCGTAGTTAAAGAAGGTCTGATTAATATTTAGGGGTCGAAAAATCGGCTCCTAAACTTCACATTTTAGTTACCCTCTCCCTCCTCAAACCGCATACAAACTATTACTTGTCACAACCTCTTAATCGTGCAAAACTGAACACATGTTGTAAAATATATCAAACGGCTTATTCATGTCTCATTCATCTCCAAATACCGAACGATGCGGCGCGTACTACACCGCTACAGTCAACCAAGAAAGCGATTACCCGAGCCTAAACCAAGCAATCGATGTTGATGTTGCGATCGTCGGCGGTGGCTTCACCGGTGTGAATACAGCACTTGAGCTCGCAGAAAAAGGCTTGAACGTTGCGTTATTAGAAGCGAACAAAATTGCTTGGGGGGCGACCGGACGTAACGGAGGTCAAGTTACCGGTAGTTTGTCTGGCGACGAAGCAATGCGTAAGCAAATGCGTAACAAACTAGGCAAAGATGTCGATGACTTTATTTGGAATCTGCGTTGGCGTGGTCATGACATCATTAAAGAACGCGTTCAAAAATATAATATCGATTGCGACCTGAAATATGGCCATTTACATGCAGCTTATAAACCAAGCCACATGAAAGAACTCCAAGCAAGTTACGACTTAGCTCTCGCAAATGGCATGGGAGACCAGGTCAAGCTTCTACTGAAGAACGATATTCCTGACTACCTAGAGACAGAGATCTATCACGGCGCGCTCTACAATAAAAAGAACATGCATCTGCATTCTCTCAATCTATGCTTGGGAGAAGCTGCTGCGGCTCAACAACTAGGCGTACAAATATTCGAGAACACACTGGTTGTGGACATCAAGCAGGGCCAACGCCCTCAAGTTATTACCGAGAATGGTGTCGTCACAGCAAATACCGTCTTGTTAGCCGGCAACGCTTATCATCGTCTTCAACGTAGCAAAATGAGTGGAAAGATCTTCCCGGCGGCAGGAGGTATTGTTGCTACTGAGCCCTTGGGCGAGTTAGCTGAGCAAATAAACCCGAAAGATCTTGCTGTGTATGATTGTCGTTTCGTGCTCGACTATTACCGCATGACAGCAGACAAACGTCTCCTATTCGGAGGTGGCGCAAATTATAGCGGCAAGCCTTCACGAGATATAGCTGCTGAATTAAGACCTGCGATTGAACGCACCTTCCCTGCCCTCAAAGGCGTTGGCATCGACTATCAGTGGAGCGGCATGATGGGCATCGTTATCAACCGCATTCCTCAGCTCGGAAAGCTATCTGAAAACGTTTTTTATGCGCAAGGCTACTCTGGACATGGTATCGCAACAAGCCACATTGTCTCCGAAATTATGGCTAATGCCATCACTGGTCATCTGCATGAATTTGATACCTTCGCTCAATGCTCTCATATCCGCGTACCGGGTTCTGAGTGGCTCGGCAATCAGTTCTTAGCCATTGGCATGTGGTACTACCTTTTGCTCGAGAAGTTCAAGTAAAACACTTCAATCAATAACGAATACCCGCACAATCTGTCGCGGGTATTTTTTTGTCTAAAATAAGTGCGATGAGTCCCCCCTAAGAATTTTTAAGCCATCTCTATTGGGTGCTCGATAAGTCTAAAAATAAAAAAAGCCCCCATTGAAACAATGGAGGCCTAGAAGTTCCCTATGTATAAGAAGCCTTATTAGCTCTTCATAGGTATCAATTCACTGCTCGTATTATTTGCCGCTCTTAAGCGCTGTCCACATGCGTGAACCGGCACGGTCAAATTTAGGAGCATAAACAGGAAAAGTGAAAAGATTCTTTTCTACTTCTGGCGTTGGATAAATTGATGGGTCAGATGTAATTTCCTCATCAATCATTTCCTTAGAGCCAGGGATCGCATTTGGATACCAAACGTAGTTTGAGATACCCGCCATCACATCTTTACGCATCAAGAAGTCTAAGAACTTGTGTGCATTTTCTGGGTGGCTTGCATCCTTAGGAATCGCGAGCATATCAAACCAAAGACCTGCGCCTTCCTTAGGAATTACGTAAGATACTTCAACGCCATTTTCAGCTTCGTCAGCACGATCCATCGCTTGAAGAATGTCGCCAGACCAACCGACTGTCACACACACATCACCATTTGCTAGGTCGTTGATATATTGCGAAGAGTGGAAGTAACGAATGTGTGGACGAACTGCACTAAGGGTGTCTTTTACTTTGCCGTTCAAAAGCGCTGTATCAGTTGATTTAGGGTCTTCGCCCAAGTAATTCAATACGGTTGGAACAACTTCGTCCCACGCATCAAGCATTGTGATACCACAGTCAGCTAATTTAGCCGCAATCTCTGGGTTGAAAACCAGATCCCATGAATCAGCAGGCATGTCTTCGCCTAAACGCTCTGTAACTTGTCCCACATTGATACCAATGCCTGTAGTACCCCAAAGGTAAGGAATAGAGTAAGCATTGTCTGGATCATGCGAAGTCAACTTTTCCATCATCGGTGCATCGAGATTTTCATACTGCGGAAGTTTTGACTTATCAAGTGGCTGGAAAACTCCGGCTTGAATTTGACGCGCCAAGAATGTCGCTGAAGGCACAACAACATCATAACCAGTCTTGCCTGAAAGCAGTTTTGCTTCCAGAACATCGTTACTATCGAAGACATCGTAAACGACCTTAATACCAGTCTCGGCTTCAAAATTCGCTAAAGTATCTTCAGCGATATAGTCAGACCAGTTATAAACGTTTAATACTTTCTCTTCGGCCATAGCGCCTGTTGTAGCCACCGCACACGCTGTTGCCAACGCTAGCTTTTTTATTGCTTTCATAATTTTTCCTCGATTACACCCTAAGAAGATCTTAATTAACTCTGCCTTAACTGCTCTGCCGAGTCATTTTCCTTTCTGGAACACATCAATGTCTTATCTATGCCCCATTCGCTTATTGACTAAATGCCGAGCGAATTTCCTTTTGTCTTTGCAATTCATTTCTTCGCATGAACCACCATGCGATAAAGGCCGCCATTGCCACGGCCAAAACAAGTAATGTCGCTAATGCATTTATTTTTGGACTCACACCTAATCGAACACTAGAGAACACCACCATTGGTAAGGTTGTAGAACCTGGCCCCGATACGAAACTCGCGATTACTAAATCATCGAGCGACAAAGTAAATGCCAATAGCCATCCAGCCAATAATGCTGGCGCAACAATTGGTAAAGTGATGTAGATAAACACTTGGAATTTGTTAGCACCAAGATCCATCGCAGCTTCTTCTAAACGTCGATCAAGCTCGCGTAATCTTGCAGACACAACCACAGCCACATAAGCCATGTTAAAAGTTGTATGGGCAATCCAGATCGTTAAGCTACCACGCCCCTCAGGCCAACCAAGTACTTGCGACATCGTTACAAACAAGAGTAAAAGCGACAAACCCGTAATTACTTCCGGCATGACCAAGGGTGCAGTAATCATTCCGGTAAACAGCGTTTTGCCTTTAAATGCGCCCGATCGCACTAAGGCGATCGCGGCCAAGGTGCCTAATGCGACCGCAGCACTCGCACTTAAAAATGCAATTTTCAAACTCATCCAAACGGCGCTCATCATTTGTTCGTCTTCAAATAGCTCGCCGTACCATTTTGTCGAAAATCCTGCCCAAACTGTCACCAAACGCGACTCATTGAACGAGTAGACAATCAATATAAAAATCGGGAAGTATAGAAAAGCAAACCCACCTAATAAGATTGCCCAAGACAATTTATTGGTCTTGTTAGTGCTCATTAGCCTGCTCCTCTAAATCTTTTGCCTGATAACGCTGGAAGATCGTGATCGGCAAAATAAGTAACAGCAACATAACTACTGCCACCGCAGATGCTCCAGGCCAGTTACGCGCATTGAAGAACTCACTCCAAAGCAATTTACCAATCATCAAGGTATCTGGACCGCCCAACAATTCAGGGATAACAAACTCACCGACGGATGGAATAAACACCAGCATTGAGCCTGCAACAATGCCCGAGACAGACAAAGGCAAGGTAATTTTGAAGAATGAACCAATTGGTCTTGCACCAAGATCAGCAGCCGCTTCCAATAAAGTCGAATCGTGCTTCACAAGGTTTGTATAAATCGGCAATACCATAAACGGTAAGTAGGCATACACAATACCGATGTAAACCGCTATCGGAGTATGCAAAATTTCTAGGGGCTGCTCGATCACACCTAAGCCCATCAAGGCATTATTGATTAGACCGTTTTGCTTCAATATACCGATCCAAGCGTAAATACGAATAAGGAATGATGTCCAAGATGGAAGGATGACGAGCATCAACGCGAGGTTTCTAGTGTGCGGGGGCAACTTCGCAATCGCATAAGCAATCGGGTAACCAATCAGCAAACATAAGGTTGTAGCCGTGAACGCAATCTTCACGGAACTAATATAACCACTCAAATAAAGATCATATTCATACAAATCAATGTAATTGAATAAGTTAAGGCTAATCGTATAAACGTCATCAACAAAACTAGTGAGGTCCGTAAACGGCGGCTGCGCTATGCGCGACTCACTAAAAGAGATCTGGAGAACAATCAGAAAGGGAATTAAGAAGAAGACAAGCAGCCAAGAAAACGGTAACAGAACGACCAGTTTCTTGCCCGATTGTTTCAGTGTTTGGGTAAATACTTGGGCGATATTCATGAGTTCAGCATAACTCCGCTATCGTCAGCCCAGTATACATACACCTCATCTTCCCAACTGAGGCGAGGACCATCATCAACTTCTGACCAACGATCACTGTTGGCCATTGATACGAGTACAATTTTTTCGTTTGCTAGTTCAACATGATAAATCGAATGGCTTCCAAGATAAGCAATATCTTTAATCGCACCCTTCGCCCAGTTATAAGGCTGATCCGGGGCACGGCGCTTAATTTGGATTTTCTCAGGTCTGACTGCGTAGGCCATTGGCATACCCAAACTACCTACCACACCATGCGAGGCATGAATGGCAACGGTCAAATCATCGCATATTAACTCAGCATGATCAGACTCATCTTTTGATAGCGTCCCTTCAAAAATATTCACAGAGCCAATAAATTCTGCCGTCATTCGGCTATTCGGATGCTCGTATACATCCACTGGCTCGCCCACCTGGCGAATCACACCTTGATCCATAATGCCGACGCGAGAAGCCATAGTCATCGCTTCTTCTTGGTCATGCGTTACCATCACGCATGTCACCTCAACAGCCTCTAAGATATCGACAATTTCAAGCTGCATTTGAGTACGCAGTTTTTTATCTAAGGCACCCATTGGCTCATCCAACAGGAGTAACTTAGGCTCTTTAGCCAAACTACGAGCTAGCGCAACACGTTGCTGTTGCCCTCCAGATAATTGATGCGGTTTTCGCTTCGCATATTCCGTCATACGAACAAGGTTTAATACTTCTTCAACTTTATTAGCAATCGCAGGTCTTGAGAGATTATCGTGCTTCAGACCAAAGGCAATATTTTGCTCGACCGTCATATGAGGAAATAGAGCGTAGGATTGAAACATCATATTAACCGGACGCTCATAAGGAGGAACATCCAACATACTTTGACCATCAAGAATGATGTCACCAGACGTAGGCTTTTCAAAACCTGCCAACATTCTTAATAAAGTAGATTTACCACAACCAGAAGCACCAAGCAGAGCGAAAATTTCTCCTTGATAGATATCTAAGCTAACGTCGTTGACCGCTTTGAAACCATCAAAATCTTTAACAACTTGAGAAATAGATAGGTGAACATTTTTTTTATCATCGGCAAATGATGACGCCATGATTTTCTCCAAAAACAACAACCGCTCTTCGGCTTTTTATTATGTATGCAAAGATGCTGCCAAGTTGCCACTATATCAAACAGAAGCGTTCAATTTATGCAACAGCACATCCTAATACTAATCAGTTCACAAACATTAAACCGGTCAGAGTTCACGTTTGATAAATCGCACACCTTAAACAATACACACAAAGCCACATTTACGCACCACGAAAATGCATCAACCTTCTAGCTCGTTCACTTAAGGTGCACGGACATATGCAGGGCCTCATCTTCGTAGCCTGCACTAATCTGGCTCTCCGCCAAAATCTCAAACTCAAAAGAGCACCAAAACTGTTCTGAGCCTTGTACGGCCACCAAATGCACTTGCTTATAATGATTCAAGCGTGCAATATTTAGCACACTTAAGACGAGTTCTTTGGCTGCCCCCTGACCTCTTGCATCAGGGTGCAAAGCCAGATCATGTATGAATAGATCATCAGTTTCCGGCAGAGCATTAAGCTCAACATGTAATTTAGGCGTGTCATTAATCGGCCAGGGGTGCGCTAAACAATATCCGAGCAAGTCCTCGTCATTGCGAATAGCTAAACACGTCTCAGGTGCAAGCAGCCATTTCGCTTTGAGCACGTCTACTGATTCAGGATAGTCGTCCGCATACGCTTTGTGCTGAATATCCATGATACGAGACCAATCAGCGTGATTTATGGCATCTATTGAAAACATTGTTACTACAACCCTTAAGCATTGAAGACCATGAATATTTTTGCATACGGCACATTAATGTATCCCGAACTTCTCGCGCAGTTAACCAAGAAGGAATGGCAAATGACGCCAGCTACATTACATGGTTATCGCCGCTGCATTTTATTAAAAGAAGGTTTTGGGTCTTCTCCAATTATCGTACCCGATAAAAACGCTTCCGTAACCGGAAAAATTTTATACAACGTTGACCCAGAAACCTTAAATTTATTAGACGCTTACGAGTGCGTTGATCAAGGTATCTATGCTCGTAAATCTGTCACCGCTATCTGCAAGAATAGCAACAGCATCATTGACGTAGAATGCTATGAAGCTGGCTCTTCAGAGATCACATTCGGCAGGACCTGGAATCAAGCACAATTCGAATCAGCATATTATGAGCATTTTAAAACGCACATCATTCCAGAGTTTTTGAGCGAGTACTTTTCATCATGAGCGAACAAAGACTTCTCTTACTCTCAGTATTTGCATCAACATTCTTTGCCGTTTTTGGATTGGTATTAGGCATCGTCAGCGGCTCTGGCATGATCCTATTTGATGCCGTTTATTCAGCGATGAATATCGGCTTAACCGTTCTGTCTATGCACATCATTAAAGTGGTTGAAGCAGGACAATCACCAAGATTCCCTTATGGCAAATCACTATTTGAAACGCTGTTCATTCTTTTAAATAATCATCAAAGCTTTCTTGCAGATAATTACTAAATGGAGTTGACCGTAAGTCAACTTCGTTGGCATTGGCAAGGTTTAGTACCACCACTGATGAACAGCAAAATAGTACTGTAGAGGGTAAAAAACATTTCATTTTTAAGCCTCATTGATTGAACAATGGAATCATAGTAACTTTCTAAATATGAACAAAGAGTGAACAAATACGTTCGTTGCTGATCAGACTTAGAGCGCTCGTGCACATTTCATTCACATTCGGTTTAGTAGGTTTTAATTTAGTGATCAGATTGGTAATGGAAGCTAAGCTGAGATCAAGGCTCCCTTAGTCGGGGTAGGTAAAAGTTCGGGGATTGGACAGTTCTAATTTTAATCAATAACTTATAACAGGTCAGGAGCTATCGATGCAGAATAAAATTTTAGGCAGTATCGTTTTTGTTGCCGCTAGCGTTTTAGGAGCTTTAACTTATGCTGTAGAAGAGTCAACTCACATTAGTGAAGAACAAGCAATCGAAAATGCACTTGGTGCGCTCGATATAGAAGTTATAGGCATTCGGTTTGACGAGCCTGACACTCAGTGGGACGTATTCATCCGAACGAAAGATCAAGCTTATGAAATTGAGGTAAATGCTATTAGCGGCGAGATCATCGCCGTCGAGAAAGAGAGCCTTGATGAAATTCAATCCGAGCTTTCCGGTAACTTGTCGCACGAAGGTGTCGAAGGCGATACCGACTAATCGCGTAGCAATGCTCTAACTATTTGTTGTTACTCAGAACCAATAAGACAGGGTGAAAGATCTATTCTAGTTGTATGAGTAGCTCAATCCGGTGAGGACCAATAAGTGAAATACGCGAAAAGGGTGGCCCTGATCGATCTATGAGGCAAAGATCGGATTAAATGATAGGTAAAGTATAATCCGATGTACGCTTGCGAGCAGAAGCAGTCTTTTCGTTAGCCATCGAAACGGCGCTCTCTAACAGCCGCTAATGTCTAGAATCCACGAGTTTCCACGACGGAATACGTACACTTTTTTAAATACAAACTACTTATATTCGAGCAGCATGTTGATATCAGAAATCCTTATTTTATGACCCCATCGCTAGCCAACCGCTCATCATGGGGAATTACTGCACTAAGTGAACAAAAATGAGATGGTCTGCGTAACTATAATTTACGAACTTGGCTAGCTTTAATGGACTTAGTATTTTTTGACTTAGATGGCACCTTACTGAATAAATCTTCGGAAATATCTGCATTCACTCTCGATACTCTTCAGATGCTTAAGGAAAAAGGTATTGCGCACACCTTGGCGACGGGGAGAACAATGTCATCAGCCCAACAAATTATTCATGTCTATGACTTCGACCTGCCGCATATTTACTGCAATGGCGTAGCCCTCTGGGATCCGAAACACCAATCTCTAACTTTGGATAATCTACTCAGTCAAAATGACATTGACACTATTGTTGACTTTTCACTTTCGAAAGGGGTAGCTCCATTTATCAACACCATAGATAGTCTTTATCAACACACTATTTTTTATCCCACTCTTCAACGACAAATTGAAAAAGACCTCGTGGATAATTACTACGCGAAGAGCAATCTCAAACTCAGGCCGCTTTCTGAGTTTGAAACACATTGCCGAGTTACCAATATCAGCATGATCGGAGATACCAATCTGATACAGGTGCTTTGGCAGTATTTTAACGAGTTTGACTCAATAGTTGCTTACTCTGGCACGGCTATAGAGGGCGATCATTATAGTTGGATGGATGTCCATCATCGATTAGCCAACAAAGGTAGTGCCGTGAAGTCCTTAAAAGAGCAACTAGGTGCCAGCAACGTCATATGTTTTGGTGACAGTTACAACGATGAGACAATGTTTAATTTAGCAGATGAGTGTTATGCACCCGAGAACGCCAAAACTGTCATTAAAAAGTTGGCCAACGAAGTTATAGGCCATCACCATCAAGATGGCGTAGCGCACTTTTTAAGAGAACGTTTCTCACTCTGACTGTACTTCTATCATCGTGTTCACTTTATTCAATGCACGGCGAGCAAATCGAAATACTCTTGCACGCCTTTCAAGGCAAACAATGCAAGGTTAGTTCAGCGCCCAAGAGCATCAACGTATTGCGTGGTGAGCTTTTAGAGCCTGCAGAGTGCGCCGAATAAGGCTTAGATTAAGTGCCCGCAAGCAAGCGGCCTTGTACTTAGCCTGCTCCCTAGGAGAAGCAGTCTTGCAAGCATACAAGCCTAAAACCTCCTTTCCTCTTGAAGCACGCATTAAGAGGTTCGCGGACCTTTGAAAGAAAGTTCGCTACGAGACCTGTAGAAATAGACCTGTGACCTTTTTTCTGTGATTCTGAACTCGCTGAAAGTTTAGGAAAAAGTGCGGGAGAGCATTGCAAGTTGCATTATGTGAGTCTGGTGGTGGAGATTACCATCACGATCGCCTTAATTTGTAACTTCCTCTTTTTGCCGGCCTTATTGTTGAAAGTGGATAAAAATAAGTCTTAGGGATAACTCGCATTGAGTTTCCCTTCTGGTGGTTGCAGAAACGTTTTTGGAAGTCTCGTTAACTAAAAATAAAGTATGATACTGCCAGCAACTGTTAGTAAAACATTTGCAAAAGCATAGGCTCCAGTATAACCAAGCGAGGGCAAGCTGCTGTTTGCTGCCTTTGTAACGACGCTCAATGATGCACCACTGGTCATGGAACCGGTGATTCCCCCCAGTAAATAAACAGGGTGGATCTTTAATACCAAGCGTCCAAATGAGTAACCAGCAGCAATGGGGACGGTTGTTACCACGATGCCGGCTAAAATTAATGTTGGGCCTGCGGCTGCAAGCGTCTCGATAATGTCGGCGCCGGCTCGCAGTCCAACTCCCGCCATAAATAGTAATAAACCGAACTCCATCAAAAACCATCTAGCTGCGTCAGGCATACGTCCAAAAGTAGGTTTCACACTCCTCAGATAACCAATTGCTAAACCGGATGCCAGTAGGCCTCCTGCGGAACCAAGTCCAATCGAGAGGTTACCAATGTTAACGGCAAACAAGCCAATCAATACGCCGATAGCGATCCCGAACGAAAAGGTCACCATATCTGTTTCCATCATTGCACGTTCAACGTGCCCAAGGTCCTTACCCAGCAGGTCAATGTATTCACCCAAACCAGTTACGGTAAGAATGTCGCCTTTTTTTAATTCAATATCGGGATCACATGGGATTTCTACGCGCGTGCGAGTAAGCTTTTTAAGCAGCACGCCGTATTGCTGGGGTAACTTGATATCTGATAGTTTTTTGCCTGTGATAGCAGGATTGATGACTACGATTTGAGCGGTATCGATTAAAGCATCAGTATTCTTTTCCGGAGTAATTTCTTGGCCCACATCAGCAAGAATTTCTGTGAAATATTCCGCGGTGCCAAGAATTAGAATTTCGTCGTCTAGCTGTAACCTGATGTTGGGGTTGCTGGCCAAGACCTCACCGTTTCGGCGCACTCTAACAACGGATCGTTTGTCCCAGTATTTTTCAGCCAAATCCGCAACAGGGACTTTGGTAAGAGATTCATTTGTTAGTCGGTAAACTCGAGCAGAGATATTACCAATATTATAGTCATCACTACCTTGTCTGGCTTCCTCCATACGCTTTGCCTCGGCTGCGAGATTTATCCCGAGGAGTTGTGGAAGCATTTTGATAATCGCAATGAGACCAGCCAAGCCAAAGATGTATGTAATTGCATAACCAGTAGCAACATTACCGATCATCTCATCGACTGTAATCCCCTCAGGTGGCAGGACTTGGCCTGACCTAAGCGCCTCTTGCGCGGCGGCAAGTGTAGGCGAACTGGTAAGACCACCAGAGAGCAAACCGGCTGATGTGCCAGGTGACATATCAAGTATATAAGACGCCGTAATCGCGATGCCAAAACCAGTCGTGGCGATCACAAGAGCCAGAAGAAAATACTTCAAACCATCTGTTCTGAGTACATCAAAAAAACTTGGTCCCGCTTGATATCCCACTGAAAAAATGAATAAGGCAAAACCCACAGATTGGGCTCCGGGTGACATTTCAAAACCAAAATGCCCTAGGAAAAGCCCTGCAAATAGCACTCCTGCAACAGGCCCGAGAGAAAACGACCCTATTCTGATATCGCCAAGTAGATATCCAATCCCGATAATTAGGAATAGAGTCAGGACAGGTTGGTTTGAGAGCAAGTGGAGAAATTGCTCAAAGACCGTATAGGTTTCCATATCGAAAGTCCTTTTGACCTTGTTTAGTTGGTAGGAGTTGGTTGTTGAGTTTTATATTATTGGCCATAACAGAAACAAAGCATAAATTTTTATAGTTTGAGTGACAGGGTGGTCCGAGTAAAAATATGGGACAAGCTAGATATCTTGATACTTCGTGGTGCATTTAGAATGATGAGGGTATAGCTAACTTTCGCCCGCTGCTTTCTTATTATGATTCATTAGGTTAATCATGCAGTACTATGGCAACGCAAATTCGATGTCAGATCAAACTCAGTCATTCAATGTCTGGTATTTTTATCCACTTCGTATCAACTTTGGAAGCGCATATGAGCCCCAATATTTTGTTGTCGAGGTATCTCTGAACATCCCTAAGTTAACGTCAGAAAATTTGTAGTTGCGAGCTAAACCTATCAACGACAGCTGCTTATTCCCAAAGTAAGCTTGTGTCTAGTAGCGGAAGCCGCCGTCATTCCATTCGAGACAGCTGCAGTCCTCTTGAACCAGCCATTTCGTCCGTTAATCGTTTGAGACGGCCATGCTTGAGGATCTTACTCGGCGCCCTATACAAAATTACGGGCATTATTTAATATTTGAACTGTCAAATTATAATATTGTTTCTTCTCTCTTAATCTAATCAAGCTTCTTTAGCATTAAATATATGATCCAAGTTTTGATCGTAGGCGGTACCCACGGCAATGAGCGTACTGGCGTTCAGTTAATTCGTCGTTTACAGGCAAGTTCGACAGAGTTAGAGCGCAATCATTTTGTAGCGAAAACCTTATTGGCCAACCAATTAGCGATGGCAAATAACCGACGATACCTCGATCAGGATTTGAATCGATGTTTTAGTGAAGAGTTGCTCAGTAATATACCGGAGAATCGAGAACAATCCCGAGCAAAAGAAATAAATGAACAATTTGGCCCCAAAGGCCCTAACACTCAGACTGACTGGATTATTGACCTACATACCACTACAGCAAATATGGGGATTACGCTTATAGTTCAGCAGAACGATCCGCTTGCTTTGGATATGGCCCTTTATGTGCAAAAACAACTACCAGGCGCTGTAATATTTTATGAAGATAACGCCCCTACTACAAATTCTTTTCTTTGTTCGATAGCCAAGCATGGTTTTCTCATTGAAGTTGGTCCTGTAGCGCAAGGCTTGCTTCGGTGGGATGCTTTTGAACACACACGCCAAGCATTGAGCCATGCCTTAGACTTTATCGATTTACAATTAAGTGGACAACTGAGCCTACCCTCTATCCGAGAAGCCGACGTCTTCCAGTTTACTGAGAAACTGCATTTGCCGCGGGATGAAAGTGGTGAAATCATCGGCATGATACACCCGCAATTACAGGATCAGGATTATTGTCAATTATCCCCGGGCGAGCCAATTTTTATTTTGGACACCGGAGAAACAGTCTTGTTTGAGTATCACGAACCGGTCTATGTCGCTTTTGTTAATGAAGCCGCCTATTATGACCAGGCTCATGGCCTGTCACTCATGCGCAAGAGACACCTAACGTGGACCGACTGACATCCCGAACTTGTTTGTAACTCCGTGCTTTATCCCATGTCTGGTCAGGTCAGGGGCTGAAGGCTGAGAACTACTGTTCCTGAAGGCCGGAAGGACATCGTTAAGGCTTTTTCAGTTTTTATTTCCTCTCCCAGGATTCAACTGACACTAAGATAGCGAGTTGCTAACGGCTGCTGTTGGAATGCGCTGGTAGAGCTACAATATTGCATACGTCGACGTTTATGGTGAGTAAATGATATTCGCATTGGCCAGATCGACAACGGGGACCCGATATTATCCCTAGACCATTAATGTGCAGATGATGAATAACACCTTACAACAGAACTAATTTTTTATGATTTCTATTTCAAGATTCGAGACGCTCAACCCTGGTCCACATTTGATTGTTTTAGGAGCTGTGCATGGCAATGAAACCTGCGGTACCACTGCTATTCGCAAGCTAATTGATGAACTCAACAATGGGCTCTCTTTAACCAAAGGCACATTGACGTGCGTCCCGATTTGTAATCCCAAAGCATACGAACAAGGTACCCGCTTCTATGAACGTAACCTCAACCGCGCGATGTACATAAAAGAGTCGCCTAAAGACTATGAAGACTTCATCGATCCCGTGCTTTGCGGTCTTCTCGATCAAGCTGATGTATTGCTCGACATTCATTCTTATGCTTCCCAAGGTGGGCCCTTTGGATTCTTAGGCTCCACGAATACTCAGGAGATTGAATATTGCCGTTCGCTGGGTATCAATGACTTTGTTTATGGCTGGGCAGAGGCCTTCGGTAAGGTTGAAGAAGATCCAAGAGATAACATGGGCACCGTTGAATACGCTAGATCGGTAGGCTGTGTTGCGACAACCATCGAGTGTGGCAACCATCTTAACGACGATGCCGCGGATATTGCTTACTACACCATTATTAATGCACTCACACATCTGGGGATGATGGATCCTAGAGGCGTCGAGCAAGATAGAGTAAAGCCAACGGATCAACAACGATTCGTACAAATGAAGTCAGTTTTTTATAAAGAAAAAGAAGGCGACACCACTCAGCCCTGGAAGCATTACGATACCGTGGAAAAAAATGATGTGTTGGCAACTTACGCCGATGGTGAGGAGCTTGTCGCCCCCGAACGAGGCGTCATCATATTACCAAAATTACACACCAGTGTGGGTGGTGAATGGTTTTACTTCGGCGTTGAAACAGCGAGTCCTGAACCACTATCTTGATACCAAAATAAAACACTCTTTGTGTTACAGATGATGCCGATGGAAAGCTCTATCCTGATTCGGAGGAGGTGTAATGTATTTCGGCTCATCAAACTCATTAGCCATTGTCGTCAGCTTTATAAATCTTCTTAACGTCTATAAAGATACAGTTCAACCCAGTTTTCAATATCCCATTTGGTCCGTTATTTTCAAATGACTAAAGGAAAATAAGAAGTCCAAAATGATACAGATTTAGTTCCACTTTACTCTTGAAGTGGGCATAAAGAACCTGTTTGCGCCAACGTCTCCTCATGTCTAAACCAAGACACTAACCCTCTCACCTAGACGCCACTATCCCCCCCTTATTTTTCAAAAATTCCAATAAAATTAGAAAGCTCATGAGCTCTTGCTAAGCTTTTATAAAGGGACATTTTTAACTAAGGATACGGATGGTCATTCTACCTACAGAAAAACGTTTTGATTGGAGATACTCTCCGGTCATGCTCTTCACGATCGTTTTGCTAAACGTTGGCATTTTCTTTCTCTACCAGTCTGGCGACTCAGCCAAATTTGAATATGCCTATGAACAATACGCCAAGTTCAATCTGTTAGAAAAAGAATGGCAGGGGTATCAAAAGTATTTAGAGCAAAGTAATGAAACTGATTTGCTGGAAGCCTTTAAAGAAGAATATAACGACGGTTATGACACCGACATCATATACAGCATCATTTCAGATAAAGACTTTTATCCATTTATTCAAAGCAATGGCAACTTCCTAGTATTTGACCCCTATGATGTATCTGATAATTGGCAAAACTGGCTCCAACTAAGAGCTCAAGTCAACGAAGCCTTCAATTCACAAAGCTATCTGGCTTACGGGCTTATTCCATCAGAACTCAGCTGGTTCAAAACGATTAGCTATCAATTTCTGCATGGCGATTTCATGCATTTACTTGGCAATATGTTCTTCCTCGTTTTTTGCGGATTCGCTGTTGAAGCAGCCATTGGTGGTTGGATGTTTTTGCTGCTCTATTTGCTTTCAGGAATTGCTGGAGGCCTGTTGTATGCGGTAATGGATCTCTCAAGCGACACCTCTCTAGTTGGAGCGTCAGGCTCAATATCTGGTGTCATGGCCATGTATCTGGGTGTATTCAGGTTGCGCAAAATTGAGTTCTTTTATTGGATTTTTGTATTTGCTGGATATTTTCGAGCACCAGCCTTGCTCATCCTTCCCTTGTATATCGGCAAAGAGATAAGCGACTACTTTCTCAACCCGCATTCGAATGTCGCCTTTATGGCGCACGCGGGTGGCTTTGCTGGGGGTGGAGCATTGCTTGGTTTGATCTACTTCTTCCGACCTCAACTTGTGAATACAGAGTACGTGGAACAAAACCAAGAAATCGATCCAGAACGCGAAGCTAGAGCCAAGATTTACGAACAGATAGACCGCTTCTCATTTACGAGAGCTGTAGAAAGTATCAAACAGTACAACAAGGATTACGGGGCAAGCTTTGAGCTCAACATGCTGGCTTTTAAGTTATCTCAAGAAACGGGATTGAAAGGTCATGCTCTATTTTTCGCGACCTTAATGGATATAAAAATACGAGACGAGCGAGATCTAAGCCAGTTAGCCAATATCTGCGAGAACACACCAGACCTCATGAGCCAGCTGAATGAAGAGCAGCAATACAAGCTGGCATTAAAACTTTGTACTAACGAGCATATAAGCCTTGCTGAAGATATTTTCGAGAAGCTCAACACTCAACAAAATAGTCAACTCAACCTCGATGTTCTGGCCCGAAAGCTGTCGATTGTTTTTGGAAAGTGCAAGCAATCAGAAAAATCCCAGCACTATGCAAATATTGCTGAAACAACAATAGGCCTGGGAGGGAGTCAATAATGTCCTACTGCCATTATCACCCTCTTAGCCCTGCTAGCCATCACTGCACTCATTGCGATCAGGATTTTTGTCCTACCTGTTTAAATGAAAGCAAAACAAACAAAAATCCCACATGCATGATCTGTGAGCGAGAAACTGAAAGCCTTGGCGTTCAATCTGATGTCGTACCCTTCTGGCGGCGAATTGATCAAAGTTTCCGGTATCCTCTGAGCAAGCAAAGCCTTTCGTTTATCGTTGTTGTTTCGATGGCCATGGCAGCGGCAAGCTTTTTGTTTGTGCCACTGATGATAGGTTTATACCTATTAACTTCTGGTGTGATGTTTAAGTATTGCTTTAACTGTCTTTCCGAAACAGCCATGGGCAATATGCAAGCACCCAATGTCACATCGGCTTATGAAGGCGGTGTGCTTTTAGTATTCAAAATACTCTTCGTTCTTGTATTGCTATTAGTGGCTGTCGCAACAGCAGGTACTTTATTAGGATCAGGATTCGCTTCGTTTCTTGGATTCTTTGTCATCGTTTCAATACCGGCGATGATCATTCTCTATGCGATGACGGAGAGTCTCGCAGAAGCATTGAACCCTCTAAAAATAATTGCGCTGATTAGCAGTATTGGAATGCCTTATGGCCTTATCTTAGCATTGATGATGGTCATGCTTGGTTCTGTTGATCTGCTTAGCCAAATTATTGGCTACGAGGGCTCGTTTGTCTCAATGGCTCTTCAATCCGCGATTTCCAACTTTTATTCTGTGGTCATGTTCCACTTAATGGGATACATGATTTTTCAGTACCAAGGAAAGCTAGGTTACACGGCTGAATCGCTCACCAATGAGCCCAAAAGCATTCGCTCAGATAAAGAGAAGTGCCTAGCTCATATCAAACTTCTAACCAAAAAAGGCGAGCTAACTAAGGTAGCCCGGCTCTATGAACAAGCTTTAAAAAGCCATCCGGGCGACAAAGAACTGAACGAATCCTGCTTCCAGTTAAGTTTGGCCCGCGTACCAAAGACACCAAATCAAGCTTCACTAGTATTCGACCGCTACCTCAAGCACTTAACCCAATCGGGTCAAAACGATAAGCTCGCGATTAGCTTCAAACGTGCATCATTGGCTTGTAAACACTATTTGCCAACAGACCCTAATTTGAGATTTGAATTAGCGAGGAGCAATTTTGATAAAGGCAATTTCAAACTCACTGTAAAACTGCTCAAAGACCTGCATAAAAGTTCACCCCACTTTATTAGGCTAATCGATGCATATGAGTTATTGGTCAAAGCAATTCTAGAAGTGCCAGAGCTCGAAAATAAAGCCCCTTTGGTTGAGGAGTTTTTAAACAAGCTCAAACGTCGACGCGCTGCTGAGAATGCCAAGAAAAGCAAACCATTTGAGTCGAAAGAATTAGAAACTCCAACTCAGCTGTCTCGACAAACAAAACCTGCTATCAATCAATCTAAAGAAGAAACTGGCTTAAATAAATTGCCGCCGATTGAGTTTAACTAATGCGACTGTGAGAAAGGCCTGGGACATTGGGAGGCTTGTAGGCTTTTAGAGAAGCCTCCCTAATAAGATTTGAATTCTAGAGATAAACTAAAAATCTGCAGGAGTGGTGCAAGATACTAGCTCACAATCACTATCGAAAGGGTTTCTGAAACGGTGTTCTTTGCGTGAATCAAAGTAATAACCTTGACCGGCCTCAACAATGTAGACCTCACCATCAACCGTCAGCTCCATTTTGCCACTTAAGACATACCCAGCCTCTTCACCTTCATGCATATACATGTCTTCACCGGTATCTGCACCGGGGCTTAACTTTTCGACCATAAAAGACATTTGCCGATTAGGGAAAGCCTTACCAATAAGCTTCCAATCTAAACCAGGGCTTGAGGTATCTAAGAATTCGTCAGCGCTATACACAACTGGCGTATCAACACGCGAAGAGTCCTCAGAATCGAAGAACTCCATTAGAGACATAGGTAATCCAGAGAGTACTTTCTTCAAAGAGCTCACACTGGGGCTGACGCTGTTCTTTTCGATCATCGAGATTGTAGAATTCGTAACACCAGCACGCTTAGCTAGTTCTCGTTGCGAAATTCCCGACTTTTTACGTACTTCAGACAAGCGCTTTCCTACATCCACGTAAAACCACCTATTAATTTATGATTCAATTAGTCTTCAACTACATTTTGGCTACATCTTACCCACCATAAGGATGAAATAATAGATCTTTTACTTTGCAGCGTGTAAAAAATGCTATACATTCGTCAATTATATCAAACTAATTTGTTGTGAATATCAAACATGCTAAATCCTAGAACGCACTCCAACGAATACCCAAACTCCTACTATGCGGCGACGTCGAAATACCCGATGCGTTACCCATCACTAACGAAAAGCCTCGACACACAGGTATGCGTCATTGGCGGTGGATTTAGCGGTGTAAATACCGCTCTTGAACTTGCTGAAAGAGGGTTCAAAGTTGTATTGCTCGAAGCATATCGCATCGGATGGGGAGCTTCAGGACGCAATGGTGGACAACTCATCCAAGGTGTTGTTCATGGTATTGAGCCTTTTGCGAAAGCCCTAGGAGAAGAGGGTGTAAAGGCCATTGAAGACATGGGATTTGAGTCCGTTAATATCGTCAGAGAGCGCGTTAAAAAGTACAACATTGATTGCGATTTAAAGATGGGCTATTGCGATTTGGCGCATAAACCTCGACATGTAGAAGACTTTAAAGAGCACAAAGCGTGGCTAGATAAAATTGGTTATCCACATGAAACACGCCTGTTAGAAAAAGACGAAATGCATGAAGTGGTTGGCTCAACGACTTATATCGGTGGACTCATTGATATGGGCAGCGGACACCTTCATCCTTTAAATTTGGTGTGTGGTGAAGCGAATGCCGCACACGAGCTAGGAGTTCAAATATTTGAACAGTCTAAGGTTACCAATATTGAGTACGGCAAGCGTAACCGAATTACAACCGAAGCTGGCGAAGTGATCGCAGATAAGCTCGTAATATGCGGCAACGCACATGTCGCGGGACTCAATAAACAGCTCGAAGGTCAGGTACTTCCCGCAGGAAGTTACGTGATTGCAACGGAGCCTCTATCCGAAGAACTATGTAATAAAATTCTTCCGCAAGACATGGCTGTTTGCGATCAACGCATAGACCTAGACTATTACCGTTTAAGTGCAGACAAGCGCCTATTATTTGGCGGTCTGTGCACGTACTCGGGAAGAGATCCTAAAGACATTGTTGCAGCTTTGCGCCCTAACATGGACAAAGTATTTCCTTTCTTAAAAGACGTCGCGATTGATTATGCTTGGGGTGGAATGATCGGGATTGGCGCAAACAGATTCCCTCAGGTTGGTCGTTTAAAAGAGAACGTATACTTTGCGCAAGCGTATTCAGGTCATGGCGTCAACGTGACACACATGGCCGGCAAAGTGATTGCAGAAGCAATTAGTGGGGAATCAAACCGTATCGCATGGTTTGAGAAGATCAGTCATATTCAATTCCCAGGAGGAAGACGCTTCCGATCACCCTTATTAGCGATCGGTATGCTATATCACCGATTGAAGGATTGGCTCAGCTAATACCAATAAGAGAGCTTGGCCGCTGACCAAGCTCTTTTGCCACCTAGATCTTCATCCAAGTTGCTTTTAATTCAGTGTACTTATCAAGCGCATGCAAGGACTTATCTCGTCCATTACCACTCTGCTTAAATCCACCAAATGGTGCCGTCATATCACCACCATCGTATTGATTCACCCAAACCGAACCAGCCTCTAGCTTACGCGCGACCCGATGCGCACGGCTCAAATCAGAAGTCCATAAACCTGCAGCTAATCCGTAGATAGAATCATTAGCAATCGCCAACGCTTCTTCTTCGTCTTTAAAACGAATGACAGATAGTACTGGGCCAAAAATTTCTTCACGCGCGATCGCCATATCGTTCGTTACGTTCTCAAAAATAGCTGGCTGCACGTAATATCCATTCGGTTCGATGTCCAACTGCTCGCCACCGCAACGCAAGGTTGCCCCTTCAGCACTACCTTTTTCAACATAGCCAAGAACTTGCTTCATCTGAATATCATCAACCATTGCACCAATGGTTGTTGCTGGATTTAATGGGTTTCCTGGTTTCCACGCTTGGAAGGCTGTCTGTAATTTTTCGATGAACTCATCAGCAATATTATCTTGAACAAGTAAACGGGAACCAGCAGTACAAACCTCGCCTTGGTTAAAGCAAATCGCTGAAGCAGCAGCTTCAACAGCTTCATCTAGATCTGGCGCATCGGCAAAAACAATGTTTGCTGACTTGCCACCAGCTTCCGCCCAAACACGCTTCATATTGGTCTCGCCCGCCATAATCATCAGACGCTTCGCAACACCTGTTGAACCCGTAAATACGAGCGTATTCACATCATCATGCTTGGCTAATGCCGCACCAACAGAATGGCCAAATCCTGGTAAAATATTTAATACACCATCAGGAATACCTGCTTGTTGCGCCAAGCTTGCCAGTTTGATCGCTGTCAGTGGCGATTTTTCTGAAGGTTTCAGTACAACCGAGTTTCCCATCGCAAGCGCTGGCGCTAATTTCCACATTGCCATCAACATAGGAAAGTTCCACGGAACAATCGCCGCCACAACACCCACAGGATTACGCGTCACCATTCCAAGCTGATCGTGAGAAGTGGTGGCTAGCTCGTCGTATACTTTATCGATGGCTTCGGCTGTCCAGCGCAAGGCACGTAGGGTTCCATTAACATCTACACCAAGCGAATCACTAATCGGCTTACCCATATCTAAGGTTTCTAGCAAAGCCAGCTCTTCTTGATTTGCTTCGATCAAATCCGCAAATCTAAAAAGGATCTCTTTACGCTCGGCAGGCGATTTATCTGCCCAAACACCCGATACATAAGAAGCTCTTGCTGCAGCGACTGCACGATTTGCTTCACTTTCTCCGGAACTAGCAACCTGACATAAAACACGTCCATCAATAGGACTAATACAATCAAAGACTTCTCCGCTTTCTGCATCTTGATAACGCCCGTCAATAAACGCACGCCCCTCAATCGATACAGTCTCTGCGAATGACTGCCAATAATGTAAGTTCTGATCCGTTGTCATGTTTGCACTCCGATAAAATTCTGAAAGTGTTGCCGTATACTTTACATACGCACAATACTAGTTTTGCGCGTTTTTTCAATTATTCTTTCAATATATTGAACACCAAATCTAATTTAATGCCCACTCACACCCGCACTAATATTGGCTTTTACCCCATTATTGTAAATAAATTTCATTTAATACAAATATGCTCTTGATGTTTTATTTATTTTACATAAACTCGACTCATAGACGTTCAATATAACACACAGAGGCTTTGTAAATGTCGAACTCTGACTTTGGTAATAACGATGCATTTTGGATGCCCTTCACGGCTAATCGACAATTCAAAAAACAACCACGCATGCTCGTCTCAGCAGAAGGAATGCACTACACCTCTGATGATGGTCGTACAATTTTAGACGGTACCGCCGGCTTATGGTGTACTAACGCAGGGCACGGTCGCGAACAAATTTCGCAAGCAGTTAGTCAGCAAATTCGAAATCTAGATTTTGCGCCGACCTTCCAAATGAGTCATCCACTACCACATCAACTTGCTGATCGCTTGGTGAAGCACTCGCCAGAGAATATGGATCATGTGTTTTTTACCAACTCAGGTTCAGAGTCTGTCGATACGGCATTAAAGATCGCTTTGGCTTATCATCGCGCAAAAGGCAATCCTTCAAAAACACGTTTAATTGGCCGTGAACGCGGATATCACGGTGTCGGCTTTGGCGGTATTTCAGTTGGCGGCTTAGGTAACAATCGACGTGCTTTTGGTAGCTTGCTTACCGGCGTTGACCATCTACCTCATGCATATTTACCAGAACAGGCTTTTGCAAAAGGCCAGCCACCAGAAGGCGCCTATTTAGCTGATGCGCTTGAAGACATGGTTCTTCTTCATGGAGCAGAGAATATCGCTGCAGTTATTGTCGAGCCTTTAGTCGGTTCTGCTGGCGTTTACGTTCCGCCACAAGGCTACCTAGAAAAGCTACGCGCAATTACCTTGAAACACGATATTCTTCTTATTTTCGATGAAGTAATTAGTGGTTTCGGTCGTATCGGAACACCATTCGCGTCGACCCGATTCGGCATTACACCAGATCTAATGACGACGGCAAAAGGCCTCACAAATGGCGCGCTACCAATGGGTGCAGTATTTGCTGGTAATCACATTCATGATGCATTTATGCATGGGCCTGAAGAAGTCATCGAGCTATTCCATGGTTATACGTATTCAGGACATCCTGTTGCTGCAGCGGCCGGACTTGCAACGCTAGATATTTATGAGCAAGAAGGTTTATTTGATCGCGCTTTAGAGCTCGAAGAATATTGGCAGACGGCCGTACACAGCCTACGCCGCTATGACGAAGTCAAAGACATTCGTAACCTCGGCCTAGTTGCAGGCATTGAACTTCATAGCGGAGATAAACCTGGAAGTAAGGGCTACGAAGTCTTTACGCACTGTTTCTGGAAAGGAAATACCCTAGTGCGATGCACAGGCGATACGATTGCACTATCTCCACCACTTACTATTAATCACGAACAAATTGACCAATTAGTCGCTGCGTTAGGCGATGCAATTGAAAGCTTAAAAAACTAGGTGAATTATGGATCAACTAACACACTTTATTAATGGCGAATTCACAGCAGCGAGCGCACGTACAGCGCCTGTTTATAATCCTGCTACAGGCCAACAAACTGCAGAAGTATCACTCGCAAGCGTTGCAGAAACTGAAAACGCGATTGCAGTAGCAAAAGAAGCATTTACTTCTTGGTCTGCGGTAACGCCACTGAATCGCTCTCGAATTCTTTTCAAGTTTAAAACTATTCTTGAAGCGCGTAGAGACGAGTTAGCTGCGGCAATCACAAAAGAGCATGGCAAAGTATACGAAGACGCTTGCGGAGAAATCACCCGCGGTTTAGAAGTTGTCGAATTCGCTTGCGGTATCCCACAATTATTAAAAGGTGACTTCACTGAGCAAGTAGGTCGCGACATTGATGCTTATTCAACGAGCCAGCCTCTTGGCGTTGTGGCGGGCATTACGCCTTTTAACTTCCCTGCGATGGTACCTATGTGGATGTGGCCAATCGCCATTGCTACGGGTAACACCTTTATCTTGAAGCCTTCAGAAAAAGATCCAAGCGCAACATTTTTAGTTGCTGAGTGGTTAAAAGAAGCGGGTCTCCCTGATGGCGTGTTCAATATCGTAAACGGTGACAAAGAGTCCGTTGACGTCTTACTCACTCACACAGACATTGAAGCAGTAAGCTTTGTTGGCTCTACGCCAATTGCTGAATATATCTACTCTACCGCTTCAAAACACTGTAAGCGCATTCAAGCACTGGGCGGTGCAAAGAACCACCTAATTGTTATGCCTGATGCAGACCTAGATGGCGCTGTGAATGCGCTAATGGGCGCTGCATACGGTTCTGCTGGCGAGCGTTGTATGGCTATTTCTGTTGCCGTTGCGGTTGGTGATATTGGTGATGCACTAGTTGAGAAACTTGCTGAGAAAACACGTCAACTTAAAGTAGGTAATGGCGTAAACCATGGATTAGATATGGGGCCTCTGGTTACTAAAGAGCACTTAGCAAAAGTAAAAGGCTATGTAGATCTTGGTGTGGAAGAAGGCGCAACGCTAGTTGTTGATGGTCGCGAGCATACAGTAGAAGGTCACGAAGATGGTTACTTCATGAACGGCTGTTTATTCGACAATGTTTCTACCGACATGCGTATCTACCAAGAAGAAATTTTTGGTCCAGTACTATGTGTCGTACGCGTACCAGACTATGCGACCGCAGCCAAAATGATTAATGATCATGAGTACGGCAACGGCACATCTATCTACACGCGCTCTGGAAGCATCGCACGTAAGTTCGCGCATGACATTCAAGTCGGCATGGTAGGTGTGAATGTTCCAATCCCTGTACCAATGGCATTCCACGCATTTGGCGGTTGGAAACGTTCATTGTTTGGATCGAATCATGTTCACGGCGAAGAAGGCGTGCGTTTTTATACCAAGCGCAAAGCCGTTACCATCCGTTGGCCAGGAGACGGTTTAGCGGCAGAGTTCAATATGCCAACCATGAAGTAAGAGGCTTTTATGTCTATCAATGATATAAAGTCCCTTGATGTTTCCGATATTCAGGTAGATAGCTATCTACCTGATGCGGAAAAAATTGTGAAAGGCACGCCACATCAAAATGTATGGAATGCATTCTCGTCTCGCGATGAGAAATTCCATGCCGGCGTTTGGGACGCACAGGCCGGTGCTTGGACTGTTAGTTACGATGAAGACGAGTTCTGCTACATACTAGAGGGCGAGTCGATCATTCACGACGAATCAGGGCAAAGCAAGACAGTTAAAGCTGGCGACACTTTTACCATTCCTGCAGGATTTTCAGGTACCTGGGAGGTGCCCAAATACTGCAAAAAAATCTATGTAATCTACGAGGCGTAATCCAATATGCGTACCGAGCACACTGAATCCTATTATGCAGCAACCCGTCATGATCGCAATGATAGGCCCGCACTGAAGGACAACATTGATACAGACGTGTGCATTATCGGTGGTGGCTACACTGGCATATCTAGCGCATTACACCTCGCCGAAGCAGGCTTCAAGGTCGTCGTACTTGAAGCCGCACGCCTTGGGTTTGGAGCAAGTGGTCGCAATGGCGGCCAACTTGTAAATAGTTACAGTCGAGATATCGATGTCATTGAACGCAACTATGGCAAGACAACTGGGCATAGCTTTGGCGCTATGGCATTTGAAGGTGCCGACATTATTCGCGAGCGCGTCAAAAAATATAATATCGACTGTGACCTAAAACCCGGTGGCATATTTGCTGCGCTTAACGCAAAGCAGATGCACGAGCTAACAGAACAGAAAAAGCTATGGGAACGCTACGGCCATACCGAGCTTGAATTGTTAGATAGCAATGCAGTGCAGAAAGAAATAAATACTGATGTTTATGAAGGCGCCCTCTTAGATCACAAAGGCGGTCATATGCATCCACTTAATTTGTTACTGGGTGAAGTAGCGGCGTTCGAACAACTCGGTGGCGTTGTGTATGAAGACTCTGCCGCATTAAAAATAGAACGAACACGTCGCCCTAAAATACATACCGCTGAAGGAAGTGTGACAGCTGATTATCTTCTTGTTGCAGGCAATGCCTACATGCATGGTTTGGTACCGGAGTTGTCAGCGAAAACGATGCCTTGTGGCACGCAAATCATCACGACCGAAGTTCTCGAAGAGTCCGTCGCAAGCACTCTCATTCCCAACGGATACTGTGTCGAAGACTGCAACTACAAACTCGATTACTACCGTATCACTGGAGACAATCGATTACTGTTTGGGGGTGGAGTCACCTATGGCGGCGGCGATCCAAATTCAATCGAACATTTTCTTCGTCGACATCTTGAGCGTACTTTCCCGCAACTCAAAGGCATCAAATTTGATTATGCATGGGGGGGCGACTTCTTGTTAACGATGAGTCGTTTGCCACAGTTCGGCCGACTCAATGATTCAATCTACTATGCGCAAGGCTACAGTGGTCATGGCGTTACAACCACGCATTTAGCAGGCAAGGTCATTGCGGAAGCGCTGAAGGGCGATGCGACGCGCTTTGATACCTTTGCTAGCTTGAAACACCTTCCCTTCCCTGGTGGGCGCATCTTCCGTGTACCTTACACTGCGATCGGTGCGTTTTATTATGGTCTTCGCGATAAGCTAGGCATTTAAGCCCTAGCTTTAGTCTAACTATTTAGCGACCGCTAGTTCTTCTCTATCTTGCGCACTAAATCTCGTGTGACTTAATCTCAAAGCACGCTCTCAAATTACACACTCAATACCTATAAAACGTATTGCCTACTCTAGAGAGTAACGCGTAAGACAAACAAAAACGCTCTCGAGCACATTATGCTGGAGAGCGTTTTTATCAAAGTAAGGAAACCTTAGATATACGGGAGTAATAATTCGTGCTCTAAGGCACTAATTTGCTGCTCAAAAATGTTTACATCATCCCATTTCACTGCGCTAAACACGCGAATAAACTCAGCACCAAACCAATCGCTAATGCGTGGGTCTGATTCCATCAATCTCAAAGAGTCTCTTTGGTTATCAGCAACGCAAGGATGGTCCTGCTTATAGGCATCACCTGTGACAGGCTCAGGAGCAGTCATCTTTTCGGTAATTCCATGAAACACACCCGCTAACAACGCACTCGTTGCAAGATAAGGGTTTGCATCCGCACCAGCCATACGATGCTCGATTCGAGTCGAAGACAGGCTTCCAGAAGGAATACGCATAGCAACGGAACGATTGTCGTAACCCCACGTTTTACTTGTAGGCGCAAAGGAGCGAGAAGCTAAACGCTTAAAGCTATTCACATTAGGGCTCCACAAGGCTTGGCATGAATCTGCCATATCTAATAAGCCCGCAACTGCGTATTGTAGTAAAGGATTATCCGTTGGGGGTTCACTCGCGAACACATTTGTTCCCGACTCGTCCATCAAACTTAAGTGCATATGCAAGCCATTACCTGCCTCTTCGAGGTACGGCTTCGCCATAAATGTGGCTTGCATACCACGCTTTTTAGCAATGGAAGTAATCACGCGTTTTAAAAGAAGCGCCTGATCTGCAGCAGCCACGACATCGTCGCCATAGTTTAGATTTACTTCAAACTGGCCGGGTGCATATTCAGCGATGACCGTATCAGCAGGAATATTCTGCATATGTGCAGCACTAATTACCTCTTCAATAAAGTCGTTATGATCCGCCAAGTCTTGCATTGCATAGACTTGCGTTGAACTCATTCGATGACCGCTAGCGGGAGATTTAGGTGGCTGCAGCCCGCCATTTTCTGTTCTCTCGGTATCCAATAAATAGAACTCAAGTTCCAAGGCAATACCCACTTTGTATCCCAGTGTGCTAAAACGTTCATTCGTTTTAACGAGGATATTGCGCGGTACAACATCCATCGGCGAGCCATCATCCTCCAACATGGTACAGAGCACTTGCGCACGGCTGAGATCTTCGACCCACGGAACAATCGCTAAAGTGCCCTCAATGGGTTTACAAACATAATCTCGATCGCCTTGTGCAAGACCCAAACCCGCTTCTTCAGTTGATGCTCCTCGGCTGTTTAAACTCATCACCGAGGCAGGTAGGCAACACCCCGTTTGGTACACTTTATCAAGCAGATCAATTTCGATTCGTTTACCTCGAAGAATGCCGTTTTGATCAGGCAACAGTAATTCGATGGTTTGAACCTTAGGATAGCGGTTAAGAAAATCCCTCACTTCTTGGTTTTGCATCATGTACTCCTTAATTTAAACCGCCCATGCAGAGGTATTTAAGTTCCAAATATTCATCCATGCCGTACTGACTTCCCTCTCTCCCCATACCAGACTCTTTAACACCGCCAAATGGTGCCATGGCAGTAGAGATAACCCCTTCATTGATGCCAACCATTCCGTATTCCAATGCCTCTGAAACGCGCCACACACGCGCTATATCTTTTGAGTAGAAATATGCAGCCAAGCCATATGGCGTATTGTTGGCTTTTTCGATGACATCGGCCTCGTCTTCAAACACGCTAATAGCCGCTACAGGGCCAAAAATTTCTTGATGAACGATGTCCATGTCACTTGAGATATTGCCAAGGATAGTAGGTTGATAGAACAATCCACCTAGAGAGTGCGGCTCGCCGCCAACGACAACCTCTGCCCCTTTTTGTTTCGCATCCTGAACAAGCCCAGCTATCTTATTGAAACTGGCTTGGTTAATAAGTGGGCCTTGCACCACTCCTTCATCCAAACCATGCCCGACTTTCATTGATTTCACGGCATCACTTAAAGCCTTGACAAAACGATCATAAATACCTGATTGCACGTAAAATCTATTGGCACATACACAAGTTTGACCGGTGTTTCTATATTTAGAAGCAATCGCACCCGCCACAGCTTGTTCAATATCCGCATCATTAAACACAATAAAAGGCGCATTGCCGCCAAGTTCCATCGACACGCGTTTAACCGTATCTGCACACTGCTTCAACAGTAATTTGCCAACCGCAGTAGACCCCGTGAAAGAAAGCTTTTTGATTCGCGCGTCTTGCGAGAATACCTTACCGACATCTACCCCATGACTCGCCGTGACAACATTAAATACCCCAGCAGGAATACCTGCCTTGCCTGCAAGGTCAGCAAGCGCTAACGCACTTAAAGGAGTTGCTTCAGCAGGTTTCAGTACCATGGTGCACCCGGCAGCAAGCGCTGGAGCGGCCTTTCGGGTAATCATCGCTAAGGGAAAATTCCAAGGGGTAATGGCTGCACAAACACCAACACCTTGACGCTGCACCAACATTTTTTTATCTGGGCTGACAGCAGGAATCACATCGCCATAAACACGCTTCGCTTCTTCTGCAAACCACTCAATATACGATGCGGCGTAATTCACCTCTGCATAGGATTCACTAAGCGGTTTACCCGACTCCAAGGTCATAATTTCGGCCAGCATATCCGCAGATTGCTGAACCAACTGAAACCATTTGATCAACAAGCCATGGCGCTCAACGGAGGTTTTGCTCTGCCATGAATTTAAAGCTTGATGCGCGGCATCAACGGCTTGCGTCGCATCTTGCGCATCGCAGTCAGAAACCCTAGCAATACATTTTGCAGTACTCGGATCGACTACTTCATATGTTTTTCCACTGCGGCTGTCTTTCCAGCTACCACCAACATAACTCTGGGTGAACTGTATCGAGATCGGCATCCATCAACCTTTATCTATCAATCAAAAATGTTTATGTCGTACAGATATCTGAACAACAGAGGTGTATAATCTTTTGAACGCAGTATAAATTATTTTGAACGTCAAACAAGTATGGACAACTCGTTTTGAGAGACGATTAAAACCGTATTTGCATCTCTTAATGGCTTTTCATGGTGTAAAAAATATTTTATGCTCCGTACATTAAAGCAAACAACAGGTCATTTTATGGGTTCCTCCAGTAAAAAACCGCTCGTTGGCGTCATTAGTGATGTTAAAGTGATTTCGCCGCATCCATTCCATATCGCGGGAGACAAGTATTTACGTGCTCTCGTTGAAGCTGCTGATGTCGTACCAATCATGATCCCTGCTCTGAATGACATCATGGACATCACACATTGGACAGAGCACTTAGATGGCGTATTTCTAACAGGCGCCTACTCAATGGTTAACCCTTCTCTCTACGGTGAGTCAAAAATTGACGCCGACTTCGACTACGATGATCAACGAGATAATCTTAGTCGCGCACTCATTCAAAACATGCTTAAAGAAGACAAGCCTTTGTTCGCCGTTTGCCGTGGTTTGCAAGACATCAACGTTGCGTTAGGTGGCTCGCTTCATCAAAGCCTTCACGAAGTTGAAGGAATGAATGATCACCGCGAAGATAAAAACGCACCACTAGCTGAACAGTATGCGGATACGCACTCAGTCACGCTCAACGAAGACGGTATAATGCGCAAGATTACGGGACGAAATGATATCCTCGTGAACTCCCTGCATACCCAAGGAATTAAAGAGTTAGGACAAGGGCTTCAAGTTGAAGCAGTCGCCGAAGATGGTCTTATTGAAGCATTCAGCATTCCACAACTTACATTTGGATTAGCGCTTCAGTGGCACCCTGAGTGGCAAGTTACTCAAAACCCAATTCAACATAAATTATATGAGGCCTTTGGCGCAGCGTGTAAAACACGTCAGCAACGCTAATCGAATTACATGCAAAAAATCATCAATTGGTTAACCGAAAACAATATCACTGAAGTCGAGTGTATTACGCCAGACCAAACAGGTATTGCTCGCGGTAAAATAATGCCTACAGAAAAATTCATCGCAGAGGCAGGTATTCGCTTGCCAGAATCTGTCATGCTGCAAACAGCCACTGGCGACTACCCGGATGACGAGCTCTATTACAATCTTTTAGACCCTGCTGATATCGACATGATTCTAAAACCAGATGAATGTGCGATGTTTTCTGTTCCTTGGGCATTGGAGCCTTCGGCGCAGATCATTCACGATTGTTTCGATGGTGCAGGCAAAGAATTTCCATTATCTCCGCGTGCCATTTTGAAGAAAGTACTCGCCTTGTTTGATGAGAAAGGTTGGCAACCAATTGTTGCACCTGAGGTTGAGTTATACCTTACTAAGCGCTGCACGGATCCGGATCTTCCATTGGTTCCACCTGTTGGTCGAAGTGGTCGACAAGAGTCTGGTAGACAATCATTCAGCATTGACGCGGCGAACGAGTTCGATCCAATTATCGAAGATATCTACGACTATTGTGAATCGATGAACTTAGATATCGATACAGTTATTCATGAAGAAGGCCCTGCACAGCTTGAATTCAACTTCCGCCATGGAGACGCCTTGCACCTCGCTGATCAAGTATTTGTGTTTAAGAGAGTCGTTCGCGAAGCGGCATTGAAACACAAAATTGATGCGACGTTTATGGCGAAGCCGATTGAAGGCGAGCCAGGCAGTTCGATGCATATTCACCAATCTATTATCGATAAAAAGACTGGCAAAAACATTTTCTCAAATGAAGATGGCGATGCGTCTGAAAACTTTTATCACTATATTGGCGGCCTTCAAGAATATATCCCACAAATGATGCCGATTTTTGCGCCAAACGTGAATAGCTATCGCCGTTTCCAAAGTGGTGAAGATGGCAACGCTCCTGTAAATACTGAGTGGGCAGAAGAAAACAGAACTGTAGGGTTAAGAGTTCCTCAAGCAAATGCCGCTGCGCGCCGTGTTGAAAACCGCTTACCGGGCTCTGATACCAACCCATACCTGGCACTCGCGGGCAACTTGTTATGTGGCTACTTAGGCATGATGAAACAGATTAAGCCGAGAGACCCTGTTGTCGGGCGCCACAACGAAGTAGATGCACCTTATCTACCGTTAAATTTGGAAGCGGCACTAGAAGCGATGTCAAATTGCGATGACATCAAAACCTTCTTAGGCGAAGAGTTTGTGGATGGTTTTATTGGGACTCGCTGGGCGGAGTATGAAGGCTTTAAGCGCGTAATTAGTTCTTGGGAACGTGAATTTTTGCTATCAACGGTTTAATTATGACACAAGATCGAGTTGTTAAAGTCGCTGCAGTACAAATTGCTTGCAGTTGGGATCGCCAAGATAATTTGAATAAATTAGAAAAGATGATTCGAGCCGCGGCCGCAGACGGAGCGCAAATCATTCTACTTCAAGAATTATTTGAGTCGCCATATTTTTGTATTGAAATAAAACTAGAACATCTCGGTCTTGCAACAGCTCTGAAAGACAACCCGTCTATCAAATGGCTGCAAGCACTTTGTGCTGAACTTGCTGTTGTAATCCCATTTAGTTGGTACGAAAAAGCCGGTAATGTCTTGTTTAACTCTGTCGCAATGGTCGATGCAGATGGAGAAATTTTAGGCACGTACCGTAAAACCCATATTCCGGATAGCGATGGCTATTTAGAGAAATACTATTTTTCGCCTGGCGATACAGGCTTTAAAGTTTGGAACACACGCTACGCAAAAATTGGTGTAGGTATTTGCTGGGACCAATGGTTCCCAGAAACTGCACGAAGTATGTCTTTAGCCGGCGCTGAACTACTTTTATACCCGACTGCTATTGGCTCTGAACCTAAAGAACCTGACTTAGATTCGATGCCACATTGGCGTCGCACAATGCAAGGTCACGCTGCGGCAAACCAAGTTCCGGTGATTGCTGCAAACCGAGTCGGAAAAGAATCGGCTGAGACAAACACAAATGTCATCGATTTTTATGGTTCGTCATTTATTACAGATCATCAGGGCGAGATTCAAGTAAGTGCCGACCGCCAAAGCGAAACATTCATCACGCACAGCCTAAACTTGAGTGCGGCGCAACGTGATCGTCACGTTTGGGGCTTATATCGTGATCGACGTCCAGAGCATTATTCAGCGCTGCAGCACTTAGATGTATCTGATCAAGGCGAATAACAACACGAGATCCGCACATGGCAAAGCTCGATAGCCAAACCCCAAAACAAGATGCTTTCTATATGCCTGCTGAGTCAGGTCCTCATGAAGCAGTAGGTTTAATATGGCCCGATAATCTCGAGACTTGGCGAGCCAAGGCATTGCCGGCTCAGGCGGCATTTGTAGAAGTTGCACTGCAGATTGCTAAGACAACTCCTGTCTATGTCTACGCCAATGCCAGTAGCCTTTCGTCTGCTCGCGCACAATTACCTGAACATATTCAGGTCATTGTCATTGAGAATAACGACTCTTGGTTGCGCGACACAGGCTGTAGTTTTCTTATCAACCAAGAAGGAAAGCGCCGCGCCGTCTCATGGAAATTCAATGCCTGGGGTGGTCATTTAGCGGGAATGTATAGCGATTGGAGTAAAGATGATGCCGTCGCAAAGCAGCTCGCAAATTGCTTTGACTCTGATGTTTATCAAGCTCCTTTCATCTTAGAGGGCGGCGCGATTCACGTCGACGGACAAGGCACATGCTATACAACGGAAGAATGCCTGTTACATCCCAGCCGTAATCCAGAGCTAAGCAAAGCGCAAATTGAAGCCTACTTAAAACAATACCTAAATGTGGACGTTGTATTCTGGCTACCTTTAGGGCTCTATGCCGATGAAGACACTAACGGACACATCGATAACATACTGCATGTCGTAGCACCGGGTGAGGTAGTCTTAACGTGGTGTGACGATCCATCTGATCCTCAATATGAGATTTCACGACTAGCTGAACGTGCTCTCAACTCTCATCCTGATGCACAAGGTCGGACCATAACGATCCGTAAAATCACAATGCCCGGCCCCTTATTTATGAGTGGAGAAGAAGCGGATAGCTTCGACGCCGAGCCGCATGAATCTCGTTATGAAGGCGTGCGACTTGCAGCAAGTTATGCCAATTTTCTAATCACCAACCAACAAATCATTTTCCCGTTGTTAGATCCAAAAACAGATGCTCAAGCCGCTGAAGTTCTTCAACAGGCGTTTCCTGATTATCAGGTCACGGGAATAAAAGGTGGACGGGAAATATTATTAGGCGGCGGTAATATTCATTGCGTCACGCAACAAATCCCTAAAGCGTCCTAACAAAATCTGTTAAGCCTCCAGGGATAGTACGTTGGCTAGGTATCGAATTCATTCTGACTGAATAACACTCTCTCAGATATAGAATGATCGTAGCGCGCAGATATCGCATTAACGGCATTAATGCGTGGCAGCAAGCCTTGTCCGTTGGCCAATTGAATAGCTAGACCTGGTCGCGCATTCAACTCCATCAGCAAGGGGCCTAAGTCTTTGTCTAAGACTAGGTCGACACCCAAATAACCAAGATTCGTGATTTCATAGCAACGCGCCGACAAAGCCAGCAAGTCATCCCATCGCGGAATATTAAGCTTCGTGAGATCTTTGCCTGTATCAGGGTGAAAGGTCACTGGGTTGTCGCGCATAACTGCACGCAACGTACTGCCATTACGGATGGATAAACCAACACCAACAGCCCCTTGATGCAAGTTAGCCTTGCCGTGAGACGAGTGCGTGGACAATCTCGTCATCGCCATCACCGGATAGCCCTTGTAAACGATCACACGAATATCCGGGACGCCCTTATAGCTCATACCTTCAAAGCACGGATCAAATTGAACTAGAGATTCGACAATGGCCACATCATTTCGTCCGCCCAAGCTATAAAGACCACTTAGAATATTGGAGATATGACGATGTACATGATTACTATCAATTTCAGAGCCATCTGTACGGATGAAGTGATCGCCTCTACGATCAATAATTACCAAAATTCCTTTACCACCACTGCCCTGCGCAGGTTTGATAACGAAACCCTCGAGCCCTTTTAATGTTGGTTCCAAACTTCGTAACTCATATTGCGCGCGGAACACGGCAAGTAGGTCAGGCGTCGCAATACCAGACTTCAGACAAAGTTGTTTGGTTTTCAACTTATTGTCGACAAGGGGATACAATTGGCGAGGGTTGTTCTCTGCAATCAGCTGGACATTGCGGCGGTTCATTCCGATGATGCCGCATTGTTTTAGACGTTTAGGGCTGGCAAAACCAAACATGATCAACGATGTTCCAAAATCGATTTAAAGCGTCTTAAATCACTTAAGCGATAGCCGTTGTAATTTCCTATCGCTAAAATCGCCGCCAATACTAGTAATAAGCTTTCGGGATATAAGAAAACAAAATCTGCAACGTAGGTATTACTCATCAAAATATAGCTCACTACTGCCGTGAGCAAACTACCTAAGCCTTGAATCCCGACTTCTCTTGGACCTTCTTCTTCCCAAAGAATAGAAAGACGCTCAACCGTCCATGCGGTAATTATCATAGGGAAAAACGTCACTTTAAGCCCCCATGGGATACCAAGTTTATGACTCGCAATACCAATAGCTGCAAAAATAATAATCACAAACACAAGTACTGACGCGATTCTTGGCACCAGCAGTAAATTCAGACGGCTTAGCCAAGATCGAAGTAACAAGCCAATGCTAATCACCAAGACAAACAGCGTCAGCCCGACAATGAGCTCAGTCTGCAAAAACACCATGGCTATTAATACCGGCATAAACGTCCCGGACGTTCTGATGCCGATTAGATTTCGAAAAATAACAACAACCAAAGCGCCCAAGGGAATAATCAATAGCAACTTAAAAGTGCTTTGCTCAGAAATCGGTAAAGAATAAATTGAAAAGTCGATAAACAAGCTATCTGCGATCCCTTGACTCTCTACCGACGTGGCAAGCGCATTGCGATACTCTCTGAGCATTGAAAAACGAAGTTCCGCATTTCGACCTCCGTAAATTTCAATAAGCGGCTCATCGCCCTCTTGGAACAAAATTAGTCGGTTAGGCTGAATTACATACTCTTCTAAGGCATCGATGGTATGCCACGCGTCCTGTTCGTAAACCCTTAAAAATTGCTGAATAGGCGTGTTGCGTTTGCGATCACGCAGCATCAAGCCTTGTGCAGTTTTGCTATGTACACCCGAGTAAGCTAGTAATTTTTGCGCAAGCTCTATGCGCTTACTTAAGCGTGCGTTCTCACCTAATAGAACCAGCATGCTCGGCTCATCAGTATTCATCATATCTAACAAAGCCAGCGCTTTTCCTTTGGGTGAACGATACTGTTCAAGCGACCTTGTAATCGCATCAACCGCCTGTTTTTCACTCACGAGAAATGTTGGGAGACTGAGCTCGCTTGGTGACGGTCTCGTGTAATTATCATTATTCAAAAACCACGTAACATAACGAATCGCAGCTTCTTGCTTACCTAGATTCATTTTCCCTTCAAGCAGAACTGATTCATAACCGTTTTCTGAGTTATTCTTTTGCGACTGGAAGGGACCAAATTTTTGAGTGACTAAGGTACGACGGTAAGGGTTTTTATCTGCAGCATTGATAAACAATCGAACAGATTCTTCAGTGGCTTCAAACGAGAGCTTTATTTCGACAGACCATACTTCTTGGTCTTGATTCGTCGTGAGCGGAAACGAGAGCACTTGGTTTTTATAGGCGACCGCGCCGAGACCCAAAATAATAAGTACACTGATGACGAACGCAATTTGAAGCCGGGAGTTCATAAGAGCACCTAATCGAGCACCATATAACGTTGACTGGTATCAACGAGCACATTGCCTTCAAGAAAGCTACGACCGACCAACAAAGGGTATCTGAATTCTGAACGATCATTCAAATTCACCTCTGTCTTCATTTTAATATCGCCCATAGTGAGCGTCAGCTCGACCACGTAACGTTCATCAGATGCTCGATCATGTTGCTTGATCTTAGATTCACGCGTGATAGGTGCTTTGACTCTTACAGGCTTCGACTTTTTGAAAGGATGGATATTAAAAGAGGCCCACGTGTGCCCATCTCGCTCAAATAATTGAATATCTTCCGCATGGATCGAACTTGTCGCAGCTCCGGTATCAATACGTGCTTTAAATCGATTACGTTTTGCATTCACGGAAACCCACTCCACCTCACCAATAATTGGCAGGCTGGTGTGATGTAACGATTTAACAGGCTGTATCTGCGAAACGTCTTGCTTTGGGCTAGGGCATTCTAGCGTTTTTTCTAATACAGGCTGAGGTTTTAACTCTGGACATACCGGGCATGGTGCAGGTACTTCCTTGACCACCACTTTTTCAACAACTTTCACCTCAGGTTCAACGACCTGCTGTTTCTGCCCAATCAAAGCACAAGAAGGCAAGACAACAATGACAGCAATGATGAATAAATAACGCAGCATGGATGCTCCATACGTCTAAAAGCAATCGAATAGCTAGAGCGTAAGTGTAGTTAAAAATTTAAAAATTGAAGGTTTGTTTGAATAAGCCAGACTGAACTAGCTCATACAAGCCATAAAAATGAGGGCGCAGAGTGTAACAAATTCTTCATCACTGCGTTGAACTAAGCTAACAAAACAAACAATGCTGCATTGATATTCAGGCAAGTAAAACAAATTGTAAGAAGGTGGTGTGGGAACCATATGTTGGCCACCTAAAGGAACCATATAGTGGCCACCGAGTCCGTCAAACAACTGTATCTGGCATTTCCTAACTTCCGAACATAGACAATAACGGACCTTAAGATCTGGCATCAAAGTTTAACTCTGAACATTACCTTTGTTCGGATAGCAGACTTTTGAGGGAGGCTTGAATCATCGCTTTCCGTCCCACTAGCTCCAAACATCCTCACCAGGAAAATCAGACCAGCGCTAATACAATGCGATTCATTGCAAAGGATGAGAAAGCAAACATTTTTGCCTTGTGTTTATACGCTTATTTCATCGCTAAGCAGTTTGCCACCAACCAAGCTCCGAGCCTTCATTTTCTGTTTGGTCCCAACCGCCTCTAACAAGCTCATTTAGTATGAGGTCAGGATCTAATTGCTGAATGAACTTCGTAACTTTTAAAGCATCATCTCGTCTAATGTCGACTGCGTCGTCATCGTCTGCATTCGCATACCCTGAGACCGAGGAAATCTGTCTCCTGCCACCTTCTGAAGAAATTGCTACCTCAAAGCAAATATCTTTGCCTTCTACCACATAGCCATGCTCTTTCTCTTGTATGACTATTTTGTATTCATTCATCTTTCGTTTAATACCCTTACTAGTTTTAAATTATGTTGGGTACCCATAGATTACCCTTAGTGTGTTACGTAGCGAGACCAAAGTCTTTTGATTCCAGAACCCCGTCCAAATCCTTAGTTGCCGTTAAAGAGCGACCTTAGCTCTTATCGAAGTTTGATAGCTTCTTAGTCGAACAACATGGCGGCACCGGGTCGTGACCGCCAGGATGCATAGTATGGCACCGAGACAGCCGGTTTATTGTTAACCAAACTCCTTTAAGCGCGCCATGAGTTTTTAGAGCTTCGACGGCATATTCTGAACAAGTTGGCGTAAAACGACAACGAGGACCAATAATGGGGCTAATAAATAATTGATAAAACTTTACTAACAGGATCAATAGCGCTACTGGCAAGCGCTTAATCTTCTGAAGATAGCTAGCTAGATCCCTTTTCACTAACAAAAATCCTAACTCGCCGAAGATGAAATCACAGGGGGCTCCTTCGAACTCTTCGCTGAGTTGTATTGATGAGTTTCTTGTTTATGTTTATCCGTTGTTTGCTCATCTAGATACACAACTTTTTCTTCGCTAAGCATTAAATCTCGCATATCCGCAACATATAAATGAAAGTCTTTGATCTCGCTATTGGGAATCGATTTAAGCATAGGAATATCTGCGGTCATTGGATTAACTGGCCGACCTTTGATGTGCAACTCATAATGTAAATGAGGACCAGTAGAGCGACCTGTATTTCCAGAAAGAGCAATGACTTGACCACGTTCAACCTGCTGACCTTTCTTTACCAGTATCTTGCTAAGATGAAGAAATCGTGTCGAGTAAGGGCCAAACTCATCTATATCAATATATTTACCTGCGTAGCGATGGGAGGCAACACGGGTGACACGACCATGTCCTGTAGAAAGTATCGGCGTGCCAGTTGGCATCGCAAAATCGACCCCATTATGAGGCTTCACCCTTCCGGTAACAGGGTGGACTCGTCGAGGGTTGAAATGCGAGCTTATGCGATATTTCTTTTTTGTTGGATAACGTAAAAGTGCGGGTACTAAGCTTTCGCCCTGTGCGTTGTAGTATGAGCCATCACTGTGTAGGTAGGCGCCAAATTCTTTCCCCCTAGATAGAACGCGTGCAGCAAGCAATCGATCTTTACCGATCGTCTTTCCTTCAACAGTCTCGCGTTCCATGATGACTTGAAAGTGGTCACCAGCTCGTAGGTCTCGTCTAAAGTTGAGGGAGCTTTTGAGAAGCTGAGTAATCGTCATAACACCGTTATCGGTTAGACCTGAAGATGAGGCCGAAACATAAAAACTGCCGTCTATCTGCCCACGTGTCACCTCGGCAATTTTGTCTGTTGGAGTAAGCTCTTCTTGGTATATGAAATCATCGTTATTGTATTGATACGTAACTGTCTTACTTGGATCAACGATGCGAGACAAGGCTTCGAGTCGATTGTCTTCACGCTCGATACGAAAAATCAGTTGATCCCCTGGTTGTAAAACATCCAGCTCTAAATACGGTTCATCAGCCTCTATAATTTCATATAGCTCGTTGATAGAGAGCTGCTTTCGCTTGAATATCGCCTCTAGGGTATCGCCTTCCACTACTGTGTAACGCTGGTCTCGAAACCGTTTTTCTTGCGATTTTTGAGGGAGATGATTATTTGTTGAATCCTGTTTTTGATCGATGAGCTCAATAGGAATGATGCGTTGATTAGTGGTAGAAGCTGATGGTGATGTAGAGCTGACACTGTACCAAAGCAAGCTTATGAGACCAATAAAACCGAAAGATACTTGAATTCGACCAATGAGCAGCTTATTAAAAGTGATTCTGTTACGTCGCATTTTTTATTCATTTTTCTTAATGAGGAAACCATCCATAGCCGATATTAAACCTTAACTCCCTCTGATATGTATTTACTATCATCGCAACGAGAATCAATATAGTTACGATATAACATATCATTCTATTCTACTTAGCTCGCATAGCAACAGTAAGATATCAATCAGTAAATTCCATTACTGGCGTGGGCTGCATATTTTGATCGACCGCTACAAACTTAAACACGCCACTGATGGCCTTGGTTCTGCCATCGTGATACATACTCTCAACCCACATTTCAACCCGTACTGTTAAGCTCGTTCGCCCCACGTCTGCGACTGAAGCAATAAGTTCGACCACACTTCCAGCCGGTACAGGATGCTCAAAGTCGATTCGGTCGCTGCTAACCGTGACTAGACGTTTGCGTGAAAAGCGGGTGGCAGAAATGAATGAAGCTTCGTCCATCCATTGCATTGCTGTGCCACCAAACAACGTATCGTGATGATTTGTCGTGTCAGGAAAAACCGCTTTAGTAATACGTGTAAGGGAGAGTTCCTTACGTTTTTCGAAAATTGAATCGTTCATTATTATCCATCAACTTTTTAGGCAACTATCAGCCAAACATCATTTACAGCGCCAACTGAACTAACATTCGAATACCTGTAATAAGCAATACAACAGCAAATACTTTTTTCAGTTTAGCCGCATCCAGTTTCGCGGCAAGCGATGCGCCAATTGGTGCAAAGAAAACAGTAAGCGGAACAATACAGATGAAACCAATCAAATTCACGAGACCATATGTACCGACAGGAGCATCGCTTGGTGTGGTTCCCAATAACAGCATCGTTAACGCGCCTGGCAAAGATATGATAAGACCAATCGCCGCAGCCGTACCAACCGCCTTGTGGGCTGGATAATTGTATAGCGTAAGCAAAGGAACAGATATTGTCCCGCCACCGATACCAACCATGGAACTAAAAAACCCAACGGACGTCCCCATCACTGATTGTCCAGCTTTGCCCGGCAAACTTGTAAATAACGCTGACTTTCCTGTTCTAAATAACATATTGAGCGCGGATAAGGTCGCGATCACACCAAATAGCATTGTCAACCACGTACCATCGACGCGCGTAACTAGCCAGCTGCCCACCAACACACCAACGAAGATGAATATGGCCCAACGTTTTAGCAGACCAAAATCTACGTAACCTTTACTGTGATGAGACCGAATGGAGCTGATTGAAGTAGGCACGATCGTCGCCAGTGAGGTGGCAGTTGCCACTACCATGGAAGACTCGGGACTGACGCCAAAGCTCTGAAACAAGAAAAACAATACAGGTACGATGACGATTCCGCCACCAACGCCTAATAATCCGGCAAGGATACCAGCAAATACTCCTGTCGCTAACAAGGCTAAAAAGGTGGGAAAGTTTTGTGTTAAAAATTCAATGATACTCATCAGTGACTACTTCTGCTTTGAGTGGTTTATCTAGGTTTGCTCACAATTGTTTTGACTTTTAAGCGGCCAATTCTCGTCTGACGATATCGGCACCAGCGCGTAAGGCTTCAAGTTTTCCTCTTGCAATTTTTCGGGATAATGGGGCCATGCCACAATTGGTGCACGGATAGAGCTTATCTGCATCGACATATTTCAAAGCGCCTCGCAAAGTCTCAGCGACCTCTTCGGGCGTTTCGATAGTTTCATTTGCTACATCAATGGCACCGACCATCACTTTCTTGCCTCGAATAAGTTCAAGAACCTCAACCGGTACGCGACCGTTATGGCACTCTAACGAAACAATATCGATATTAGATTCTCGTATCGATGGAAATGTCTCTTCATACTGTCGCCACTCCGAACCTAAAGTCTTCTTCCAGTCTGTATTGGCTTTAATGCCATAGCCATAACAAATGTGTACAGCGGTCTCGCATTTCAGACCTTCAATCGCCCGCTCTAAACACTTAATGCCCCATTCGTTGACCTCATCAATGAAGACGTTAAATGCAGGCTCATCAAACTGGATAATATCAACACCAGCCGCTTCGAGTTCCTTAGCCTCTTTGTTTAAGGCAATGGCGAATTCCCAAGCCAGTTTTTCACGGCTCTTGTAGTGCTCATCGTAAAGCGTGTCCACCATCGTCATAGGACCGGGAAGCGCCCACTTTATTGGCTGTTTGGTTTGTTTGCGTAAGAACTTCGCATCTTCAACAAACACTCCTTTCTGGCGACTCACTGGACCAACAACAGTCGGCACACTCGCGTCATAGCGATTTCGAATCCTAACCGTTTTGCGCTTATCAAAATCAACGCCGCTCAGGCTCTCTATGAAAGTCGTTACAAAATGCTGACGCGTTTGCTCACCATCACTCACGATATCTATTCCTGCATTTTCTTGCTCCTGCAAGGTAACGCGAAGTGCATCTTGTTTACCGGAGACTAAGTCCTCTCCCTCCAACTTCCATGGTGACCAGAGTTTTTCAGGTTCCGCTAACCATGAAGGCTTGGGTAAGCTACCAGCCGTCGAAGTAGGTAATAATTTTTTCATCATGAATTTCCGTCTTTTTAGGCCAATCACGAGGCTAGGTTTTGTAAAACATCGTTTGATGGGGAAAAGTTTGCCGACCATTTTTCTAGAACATTCTGGTAGGGCTTTATAAAATTCTCCTCAGCAAACTTCCCTTGCTTGATGGCTAACTGACTACGTTCCTGTCTGTCATAAACAATTTGCGTTAAGGAATGATCTGAATGCTTCAATTTTGGCTGATAGTGATTACCCGCCACCGCGTTAGCGTTGTAGATTTCAGGCCGATAGATTTTCTGGAAGGTCTCCATCGTACTGATGGTACTGATCAACTCTAGATTGGTGTAATCGCTAAGCAAATCGCCAAAGAAGTAGAACGCAAGCGGCGCGACACTGTTTGGTGGCATAAAATAACGCACTTCAAAGCCCATCTTTTTGAAGTATTGTTCAGTCAAAGAAGATTCGTTTGGTAAGTATTCAATGCCTAAGACAGGATGACCGTTTTCTGTACGTTGATAAATTTTATTATCAGACACACTCAGACAGATAACAGGCAGCTTGTTAAAGTTCTTTTTGTAAGTATCAGAGCAGATAAAATCTTTGAATAGATTGCCATGTAGATCGCCAAAGTTATCAGGAATACTAAAATGATCCTGGTCTTTATTATGATCCAAAAGCAGCACGCTAAAATCATAATCCCGAACGTAAGATGAGAAGTTATTCCCTACAATGCCTTCAATTCTCTTATTCGTAAGGCGGTCAACAACATAAGTCTTGAGAATTTCTATCGATGGAAATTTTTCACCATTTCCTTCGATATCCATGTCGACCGATACAATCTCCAAGTCAACTGAATAGCGATCACCTTTTGGGTTGTCCCAATTAGCGAGAGCGTTGAATCGGCTATCCACCATTCTCAAGGCGTTTCGCAGATTCTCTTTACGGCTTTCACCTCTCGCCAGGTTTGCGAAATTAGTTGTGATTCGAGTACCGTCTGATGGACGATAGTGTTCATCAAACTGAATTGTCTTAATTGTGTATGTAAACCCTTTACTCATGGTGACCTGACCTCCCGTATACATGCTATGCCGCATTTAAAACTGTATATAGTTATACCCAGATCAAATCATGAATAAAATTGATTTTATTTCATTATTTTATGAGTTTTTATCATACTTAATTGGAGCGAGAGGATAGAACCTAGCGAAAAACCTAGGTTTTACCGGTTGATATCGGATATTCGTAGCCACGTGCCATTTCAATAAATGCATTGAGATACTTAATATCGCCATCACTTTCACGCGTCCCCACGAATATCTGCTTGGCAATGCCCTCTCTACCTAAACGCACCACACTTAAAGGAAGCTTTTTACAATACTCCTCTGCTAACCAACGTGGCAGAGCAGCCACACCGCGCCCACAAGCGACCATCTGTAACATGATCTCGGTCGTCTCACTGGTTTTGTGAAGTCTGGGCACGACACCCGCCGGATTAAGGAACTGGCTATAAATATCGAGTCGATCAGTGGCGACCGGATAGGTCAGTAAAACCTGGTCTCTTAAATCTTCTGCTTCTGCATATTGGCATCCAACTAAATCGTGCCCCCGAGGCACAACCAAGACCTGCTCATAATCAAATACAGGGGTGAAATTTAGGCCGCTTTTATAAAACGGATCTGGCGTCACCAATAGATCAATTTCGTAATCTAACAGTGCGCCGACACCACCAAACTGGAACTTCTGTTTTACATCTACATCCACATCTGGCCACGCATCCAAGAACGGAGAAACGATTTTTAACAACCATTGATAACAAGGATGGCATTCCATACCAATTCGCAATGTGCCTCGCTCACCTTGCGCCATTTGCTTGAGCTTTTCTTCAGCATGATCTAGCAAGGGAAGCACGCGATTCGCGATATTTAATAGATAACGACCTGACTGAGTGAGACGCAAACTGCGCCCTTCTCGAAACCAAATTTCGGCGCCGAGATTATCTTCCAGCTTTCGCATCGTGTGACTTAAAGCGGATTGCGTCACGCAAAGCGCTTTAGCAGCCGCCGTTAATGATCCGTTCTGTTCAACGGCGTGCAGAATTCTAAGGTGAGTACGTTCAATCATCGTTAAGTTCAGCAAACATCATGCATGAGAAATATTAATCGGTACGTGAAAATATACCATTTTTACTCATCATAAAAGTCCTCTAAACTTGCTAGAACTCGATTATTGAAATAGTAATGATGGCTTTGATATGAACAAAGTTGCGAATAAAGTTACGCACGAATGTCAGGTCTTGAGCGCAGAACCCTTGACCAAAGATACCCTAGAGATTGAATTACTTTCTCCCGTCGGCACCTCGCTGAATTATCATGCAGGGCAGTATCTGCAGCTGGAACTCGATCTAAATGATGATGGAGAACCACAAGCGTTTTTTTATACCATTGCGAATCGTTGCGACCCAAACCAAGCTCGTCGAATACAACTGTATATTCAGAATGGTAGTGAGTTAGCCGGTAGAATATTGAAACACCTTACAAAATGTCTTATCGATGGGGCATCAGTGTCCGTGACCTTACCGATGGGGCAGGCTTTTTTGCAAACCAACCTTAATCAAAGGCATCTATTGATCGCCTCGGGATCAGGTATCGCGAAGATTAAATGCTTAACCGAAGAGGCTCTTACAAGACAACCTAAAGCACTGATCAATATCTATTGGTCGAATAGACATATCGACGACTTCTATCTGCTAAACCAATTTCAAGGCTGGGCAAAACAACATAAGAACCTCACCTTTACGCCGATCTTAGAAACAGAAAATAGTGAATGGAATGGCCGCTCCGGTTATATCTATGAGGTGATTGAGCATGATTTTGAAGACCTCGACAATACCAAGGTTTATCTATGCGGATCGCCCCAAATGGTATACGGCACTATCGATAAACTTGAATCCAAAGGCCTTAACGAAGCAAATTGCTACTCCGATGTTTTTGAATACGCGCCTAGAGAACGACGAATAGCAATTTAGGAATTGGACAGTTCAGTTCAACGCCCTTGCCCTATAGGAAGGGTTCTCTGGTAACAATGTTTTAATCTCAAGCAAACACGCATGGCACAAGCAGCCTTGCCAATGTTCCAAAATAAACGCCATTTGTTCTCTAGATAAGTGGACATCGCTACAGTGGCAAATTGTGATTGATCCCATTTTACATTCAAAGGGTGATCCACAACGGGGGCATTTGATTTCTTCATGGTTCGGCATATTTCTTTACAACGCAAATTGAACTCGGTAAACGGTCCTTTGCGAAAAAAGAAGAAACTACAGGAGGCAAGATAAGCGGTAACACTAAGCTTGCTTAAGGCAACTAAAACCTGTCTTTCTATACCTCATGATCGCGAAGGCATGAAAGTTCACCCAATAGTTTGTGGATGAACTGCGTTGGCAGGTCTTCGGACTTAAGGGCAAATAAGCTGAGCTTAGTTTTCTACGGCGACGGCTTCCCGGAGCTCTTTCCAGTGCCTGATCTTAATCTATATGAGATACCAATCGTGTCGCTTTCGTTCCCTATTACCGCTGCGCGTCAGTTCTGGATTCTCACCAGATTTCCTCTTAGCACAACCTGTAGATACCCTAAGGCATCTATTTAGTAGGCGTGAACCAATGCGGTACTGAATATAAGTTTACTGGCCTAATTATGCAACTAGTGGAGCACTAGTCGCCATGACTCAGCAATTCAAATTAAAGAAGCGTTGTGACTCTATCTATACCAGTTCTATAGGACCATGATCATCACAATGCCCGTTGTGCACGTGGTGTAACCTGCCATCCACTAAATAATCTATGTGATCTCCATGAGGCACCGCTTCGTGGCCACAACCTGGACCATGAACATGATCTCCGCAGGAGTGTAAAGGCTTACACCCATCTGGATTAGCGTCACTAACCTCGATGGTATGTTCATCGTAGTGATCTTCATGAAGGTGGTGTAGATGCCCGTCATGAATATAGTCGATATGATCGCCATGACGAATCGCAGTATGTCCACAGTTTGGGCCATGAATGTGATCAGGGTGGGATGAAGTGTTTGAGCAAGACATAGTATTCCTCCACAATCCGAATATTAATCAGCGGTCTATGTCAGTTTAGTCGACTATGAATGCCTTAGTATCAAAAGTACTCAGGTGATAAGATCATTTTGTTATTACTAACATTGAGCTTCAGTCATTTAGTGCGCTTCTATCTTTAAGCACACATCGAAAAACAAGCGATTTTCAGGTCTGCAATGTCTGTTTAGGTAATTGAACTAGGTCAAAGTTAGACCAGAAAACTCGGCCAAATACTAAACCGATCTCTAATGACGGTTTAGGAGGTATTTCTACCAAATTGGAATGACCGCTTTCTCATGAAAGTGAATGCCCGCAAACCAAGATTTCTTTCCTGACTGAAGGTCCGCTTTCCTATTGAAGCGGGCATTGTGTTCAGAGAGCCGCCAAGGTCTGCTCTTGTCTATTTTCATGCATTCGCAAAGTAGATTCCGGATACCCCAGGGCTCCCTCTCTTGCGCGTTGCGCAATTCACCTTGTCGCGCTTCGCTGTCCGGAATGACGCAATGGAACGAAGGGATAATCGCGTTGAGCGCGTAAGCGATCCGGGTCGCCTTTGGGGTGTTGGGGTCTTTGGCGAAACAAAGACCCTGACTTGCCGTCGGCCAGCGCCGACAGGAACAGAAGAATGAGCCTGATGTTACCCTCTAAAAACAACAACCACTTATGCCTAACCGTAGACAACACTCACAAAACAAAAAAAGCCGCTACTAGTTTCCCAATAGCGGCTTCATTTCATCAATGCTTGAGTCTAGCTACCGATAAAGTCTCGCATTAGTTCAGCTGTTTTTTCTGGTGTTTCAACCATTGCTAAGTGACCAATACCAGGCAATACAACCTTCTTAGAGTTCTTCACCAGCGCCGCATATTCATCAATATTCTTGGCACTAATCACCTTATCTCCTTCTCCCCAAATGATTAGGGTTGGCGCGGTGATATTAACGAATTCTTTGTCTAAGCCTTTAGTGAGGTCTGAACGAATGTCTTTAAAAATCTTTTCGTTGATCGCTAGTCGAGACACCGCTATTTCAGCCTCCGCTTTTGCAATCGCATCGGGAATAAATGGCTTCACTTCCATGACAAACTCTAAGACCCGATAAAAGTCTTGTTCAGTTTTTGCGATCAAAGGATTGCTCCCTTGCTCGAGAATTTCGTCCATCTGCGAAGGCTGAGTATGCACACCTGCTGGACTGATTAAGGTAACCGATAACACTTGATCTGGATGACGGGCTGCGTAAAGTGATGAGATAGCGCCACCCATAGAATTGCCCACCAAATGGAACTTCTTGATATCTAGCTTCGCCATCAAAGCATTCACAAACGCAACTTGATCAGCAATATGGTAACTCGCGTTCAGATCTTGCTTGTTTTCACCATGCCCCATTAGATCTGGAACAATCACACGATACGTCGAACCGAACTGCTGCGCTAGACGCAACCAATTCGTTTTACTACCACTAAAACCATGCAACATTACTAGAACTGGGGCATCAGCGTTATTATCGTATAAGGTGACTTGCTGACCGTTTACTTCAATTGTTTCGTGAACGAGACCAGCTTTTTCGGCCTCCATGTTGAGTGCCCACGCCCTAAACTCAACACGCTTTTCTAAAAATAGGGCATTCGCTCCCATCAAAACAATTAACACAGCAGCGAGAAAAATGATTACCTTCTTCACATTATCTTCCTTATGGAACAGTTTATTTGTATTTATTTTGTACTTTTCGCACGCATCCTAGTAGACAGCTCCTAGCCCCTCTATGGTAAGCTGCGCTTCAAGTTGATAAATTTGGCCAAATAATAAGATTATGCCAACGAGATCAGTATTAGGGTTATCGTATACCGCACAGCTTTTTAAGTCTCTGGGTTTTGACAGCGATGCTGTTTTAAATAGCAACGGACTAAACGTCGATCGTATCGATCCGCAAGCGCGCATCACACGCAGCAAAGAGCTTGAAGTCTATCAAGACTTAGTCAAATTAAATCCCGACCCTCTCATCGCCCTCGAAATCGGTCCTTTCCTTGGGCCTGCTGGCTACGGCCCATTCGCAATGTTACTTAGCAGCTGTAAAGATGGCTATGAATCTTGCCAGATGGGTATTCGCTACCAATCTATGGGCTATATGTTCGGCGAAATGAGTTTTTCTTTGGCGACTGATAACTCGTCACTACGTTTCGACCCCGCAATGCTTCCCGAAGATGTGCGCGAATTTGTTTTGTACCGCGACATGGCAGGATGCGCGAAGCTCGTCCGTGACATCTATATGATGAACGGAATCGATTTTCAAATCGTTGAAGTTCACCTGACTGTCACGCCAAAAAAACAAGATCGTATTAAGTTTGAAAAAGCTTTCGGCTGCCGAGTGTTGTTTGGCATGCAAAGCAATCGCATACTGATTCCAACCGCGCTACTGAAACAGCCCTTCCCTCAAGCGAATAAAAACGCATTCGACATGTATCGTGAGCAATGCGAGCAGATTCTGTTCGAATCAAGTCAAAAAGAAGAAACGCTCACTGATGCATTGAAGAACTATCTTTTGATGTTTAGTTATGACATTCCTAAAGCCAAGGAAGCTGCTCAAACCTTTGGTATGTCAGAACGAACTTTACGCAGAAAGTTAAGCGACGAAGATAGCAGCTTTCAGAACGTGTTGGATGAAGTGAGATTCGAGAAAGCAAAACGCTGGTTAAGCGAGTCACAATTAAGTATTGAGCTAATCGCTCTGAAACTGGGTTACCAAGAAGCCGCCGCGTTTAATCATGCCTTTAAGCGCTGGAGTGAACGAAGTCCTTCGCAGTATCGTAAGGATCATTCCTCTAAGAGATAGTTCACCGCTCTTTTTACTTTCGGAATGTGATCAGGCTTGAAACCCTGAAACGAACCAATCACCTCTCCTCGTTGATCTATAAGAAACGAGGAAGGTAAACCGACCAAGTGATATGCCCGCTGTGTCTTTCCTGTTTTTTCTGTCAGTACGGTATAGTCAACCGGATAATCCGCTAGAAATCCAAGCGCCTCAGCTGAGTCTTCATCTAAGTTAATCGCAATCACTTGAAAGTCGTCTGGTGAGAATTCCTTTTGCAAGCGATCTAGCGCCGGTAGCGATTGTCGGCAAGGCCCACACCACGACGCCCAAAAATCGAGATAGATAACCGTACCACGGTAATCACTCAACCGATGCATCGTGTCGTTAGCTAATTCTTTAAGATGAAAATCAGGCGCTGCTACGAAATCGGCCCGTGAGATTGAGGAAATTAGAAGAAGTAAAATAAAAATGAGATGCTGCATTCTCATTACCAATGCGATACCAAATGTCCTAAGACTTAATGATAAAGCATTGGTTCAAATGAAACAGAGCTTAGACGCACATTTGGTTGCAGCCGCCGAGCACACCGAGTGCTGGTAAATCAAGAATCTGCAAATCGGTTCGCTTCACATCAATCAACCCGTCTCGCTGGAAGCGTTTGAACAAACGACTGATGGTTTCCGGAGCAAGATTAAGATGATTAGCGATATCTCTACGTGGCACCATTAAATTAAAGCGCGTATCAGAATATCCGCGTTCTTTGTAACGAGCAGATAAAGTAAACAAGAAGGTTGCAAGCTTCTGATCAGCCGCGTGTTATTGTTGTTTTTCGTGCCCGCTTTGCACTTCTTTACGAGTACTGAGAGCAAGTGGTGTTGTAAGCCAGGAATTTGCAACGCAAGTCGTTCGAGCTTCAAATATTTGATAGCACAAAGGCTAGATGTCCCAAGCGCAATCACACTAGAGGGATGCGAATTTTGGTGCAGCGCATCTAGTCCGAAAAGTTCACCTGGAAGATGGAAGCTTGCGATATGCTCCGAACCTTGGCCATCATTGAGCACAGTTTTGAACATGCCTGATTTAACCGCATAGACATACTAAAAATTTTGACCTTCTGAGTAGACGCGTTCACCTTCATGGTAAACCCTTCCCGCATCAACAATTTCTTCTAGCGATGCCATCTGAGCAGGATTCACACCTACTGGTAAACACAACTTTCCAAGCGCACATTCACCACGTTTCAAGTCGCTAATCGTAGCTAGTCTTATTCCCTGATCCATAACCGCTCGTTTTTATTTATACTGTTTTACTGTATCGAGGTATTTCAACATTCTGTTGTTCTCCTCTTGCCAAATAATGATCAAACGTCATCGCAATATTTCTTAAAAATACGCGACCAAGTTCGGTCACTTGGATGCCGTCATTGTTTAACAGCACCAAGTCATCTTTGACAAACTGAGATAGATTTTCTAAATCTCGTTTAAAATATGTATCGAAGTCAATCAAATGTTCGTTACCAAATGCAGCCTTGCTAATAAATTCACCGCACATAATCCGCTGAATAAGGTCTGATCGAACGATATCATCAGACGACATAATCAGTCCTTTGTAGAGCGGTAATTCATCATTTGCTAACTGCTCTCTGTACTCAGATATTTTAGTCACGTTTTGACTAAAGCTGTGATTCACCTTAGAGATAGCGCTCACCCCAAGGCCGATCAAGCCTGTTTCAGCATGCGTAGAGTAACCTTGGAAGTTATGCTGCAACGAGCCGTTTTCTTGTGCTTTCACTAAGCTGTCGCTTGGCAGAGCAAAGTGATCCATTCCGATATAGCTATACCCTTCATCACCCAAGCCAACAATACTGTCACTGAGAATATGAATCTTCTCTGCACTCGATGGAAGTTCTTCTGCATTGATCAAATGCTGAGCAGGCATTCTATCTGGCATATGCGCGTAGTTATAAAGCGCTAAGCGATCAGGCTTAATCCGCAAAACTTCTTTCAGTGTTTCATCAAATGAAGCACGAGTCTGCTTCGGTAATCCATAAATTAAATCAAAAGAAATGGAGCTGACACCCAAAGCACGAGCGCGCGCTACAAGCGCCTCGATTTGTTCAATACTTTGTTCACGGTTCACCGCTTTTTGTACTTCTGGATTAAAGACCTGAATACCAAAACTAAAGCGATTAAAGCCTAGGCCCACTAGTTCATCGATGTCATCTACTGTGACGCTTCGTGGGTCGATTTCGATGCCCATCTAAAGCTTTTGAGGAAGTCCAAAATGGAAAGATTGTGCGAGTAACTCTAGGATCTCTTTGATCTGATCAGTGCTCATAAAGGTCGGTGTGCCGCCACCAAAATGAATCTGTTCGACTAAGCGACCACTTTCAAATAATGGCGCTTTTAAAGCGATCTCTTTACTTAGCAATTCAATATATTCATCCGCTCTAGACATATTTCGAGTCACCACTTTGTTGCAACCACAGCAATAACAAAGCGATGCACAAAACGACACGTGAATATAAAGGGACAAGCTTCTAGGAACTGGGTGCTGATTACTCTCAGTCACCTGCTCAAGATAACTACCTAATGGGAAGTCATCACGAAAATGCAGCGCCGTCGGGTATGAAGTATAACGAGGACCATAACCTTCATACCGTAAGAGAAAATCGTTGAGTTGATCAGCATTTATCACGAAAGTAGCCTGCAAAAAAAGTATCTTGGCGCAGTCTACCTAGTTTGCAGGCTTGTTCTCTTGATCTAAATCAACCTAGTTTGATGGAAACGCAGCTGCGCTGCACTTTGTTCTTGGTCACCTTCACTCTTCGGTTCAGACCAATGATATATAATAATGCGGCTCACGTTTGCATAAGGCACATCAAAGCTCCAAAGTTTACTGGTTGGCATGCCTAATACGTGAGTCAGAATGGCACGTATGACGCCGCCGTGGCACACCAACAAGCGGTGTTGTCCTTTACTTTGTTCAACCAGATCTTCCCAAGCACCATGTACTCGTGTCACGAACTGACTGAGCGGTTCTCCGCCAGGAGGCGTATTGTTCTCGGGATCTTGCCAGTACTTAGAAAACGCCTCTTTGTTTCCTTCCATCAATTGCTTATTGGTGAGGCCTTCCCACTCGCCAAATGCAATTTCACGAAACTCTGCATTGATATCGAGATCTAGCGACAGTTTATCTGCCAGTTCACCGGCAAAATAACGACATCGCGATAAAGGCGACGAGACAATACTTGCCCAAGGAGAATGCTCACCTACGGATGTTCGCATTTGCTCCCAGCCTAGCTCTGAGAGTGGATCATCAAGCGTGCCACGAAGTTTTTGCCCACCTTCAGGCTCTCCGTGTCGTATCAGGTCAATAATCGTTTCTGTATTCATCATGTTTCGTCGATTTTGTTCGGCATTTGAGCAAGCTGCGCGTATACTACGCGCCAGTTTTTTGGCCACTCGCGCTCGCGTAGTTGACGTTAATTTTGGAGAATCAGCATGTTATCAGTTAATGAGTACTTTGACGGCAAAGTAAAATCAATCGCATTCGAAGGCAAAGATCTACCTGCAACAGTAGGTGTAATGGTTGCCGGTGAATACACCTTCGGCACAAGCCAAAAAGAATACATGACTGTTGTCGCTGGCGAGCTTCAAGTTAAGTTGCCTGATAGCGACGAATTCGTCAGCTTCACAGATGGCCAAACATTTGAAGTTGAAGCAAATCAGTCTTTCGATCTAGTCGTCCCGACGGATACTGCTTATCTTTGCAAATACGAGTAAGTAATTAAACTCGTGCCCTATGGGTCGCAAATCTACGCGGCCCATAATTTTTCATTTCCAGCGCACTAATTCTTGTTCTTTAAGCTACGTTCTTTGAAATATGCCGCTTCTTCATTGACTTGCATCAGCTCACGACGCAATAGATCGAAACCCAAGGCCGCAACGAGTATTTGAAAGCGTTTTCTGTCTACTGGAAAGTAGAAACAGTGTGCCTTTATCTCACTCTTACTTCCCCACGCCACCCATACAGTACCGACAGGTTTATCTGTTGTACCACCTTGAGGCCCAGCTATTCCTGATACCGCGACACCTAAATCAGCGCCGCTTCGATCCAAGGCGCCTGATAGCATTTGTTCTACAACCGCTTGGCTAACCGCGCCATGTGCAATTAATGTCGCTTCTTCGACGCCGAGCATCTTCTGCTTCATTTCATTGGAGTAAGTAACAAAGCCAGCATCAAATACGCCCGAAGCGCCATCAAGCTCGGTCATCATAGAGCTGATCAGTCCGCCCGTACATGACTCGGCAAAGGTCACACGTTTGCTTTGCGCTAACAATAAATCTTTCACGACATGCGCAATGCTGCGATTATCATCGGTCACAATATGCGCGCCAAATAATTGCTCCACTTGTTCAGAAAAATGCTCGAGCAACGCATAGTCTTGCTCATGATTTGCTTGGAGCTTTAACTCCAACATTGGCAATGAAGCGCGAAACCCAAGCTCCAATTCTTTTGGAAGTTTCAAACCACTCTTAAAAACACGCTCTTGAATGCCTGACTCACCCATTCCAAAAACACGATATCGTTGTCGCTTCACTTTGGCATTCGAGTCTAAAGGTAAACGCGGGAGAATCTCCTCACTAAACATTGTTTTCAGTTCTGATGGGACTCCAGGTGTGCAGTAAACAGTGCATCCATTAATCTCAGCAGAAAAGCCAACAGCTGAACCTGTGGCATTAGGAACTAAACCTACCCCGTCAGGCAAAATAGCCTGCTTTTTGTTGGCTGCATTGAAGGCAATATTTTTACTTTTGCACCATTGTTCAAGGTCCGCCATTGCCTGCGGATGTTCAAGCAAATCAACGCGCATAACATTGGCTAGGGCTTGTGCTGTGAGATCGTCAACAGTTGGCCCCAAACCACCATTCACAACAAGCACATCAGAAAAACCCGCAATGCGCGCTATTTCCTGCTCAAGCAAGGCTAAGTCATCCCCAACAGTTGCCTTGTAGTAAATCGTGCAACCAAAGGGGCTAAGGGCTTCAGCTAACATTGCCGAATTGCTATCGACAATGTCACCACTCATTAACTCATTGCCTGTTAATAGCAAAGAGAGCTTTATAGATTGTTGTTCGTTGCTCATAGAATTCTCTGACGATACGCAGCGCAATATAGTTATTTACCGAGAAGCGCTGCCATTTCAATAGAGCGATCAGCACACGCTGTCATCGCTTTTTCAACCAGCTGAGGCAGACCTTCATTTTCGAAAACATGAATAGCACGTTCAGTTGTGCCGCCGGGCGACATGACGTTTTTCTTTAATTGTTCTGCTGGCAGATCACTTCCGAGCACCATTTTGGCTGACCCAAGTGCTGTTTGTGCAGCTAATTGCTTCGCATCTTCTGTGGATAAGCCAAGTTTCTCAGCAGCCTTCGCCATCTCGGAGATCATCAAAAAGAAATATGCCGGACCGCTCCCTGATACTGCCGTGACCGCGTGAATCAGCTCCTCTGAGGCGACCCATCTTGCAACACCTATTGCAGCAAAAACATCTTCAACCGCTTGCTTTTGCTCGGCACTGACTTTCTCAGTCGCATACAAACCACTTGCGCCCTCTAATACTTGAGCAGGCGTGTTTGGCATCACGCGTACAATCGCAATGTCTTCACCTAGCCATTTCTGCAAACTTGAAACTTCGATTCCTGCTGCAATCGACACCACTACAGGAGATTGCGCGGCCAAAGCGTCTTTCATCGGTGCAATCACCGCCTCGAGGACCTGCGGCTTCACACATAACAATACGATATCAGCAGCACGTACCGCTTCGACATTATCAGTGGTTGTACTAATGCCAAGCGTTTCAGCCATCTGCGTCAACTTATCCTGGCTTGGATCACTTGCGGTCACACGCTTTGGGCTCACGCCATTCTCAATCAAACCTCCGATAATCGCGCTTGCCATATTGCCAGCACCGATGAAACTAATATTCAGTTCGTCTAACTTCATTCTTTGTTTCCCGTTTTCGTGGAAATTAAAAGTCACGATGACTCATCGAGCTTCTAATCCTAATTTTTTCTTTCACCAAATATATCAGTGCCTACACGTACCATGGTTGAACCATGCTCAATAGCCAACTCTAAATCTTTCGACATCCCCATCGATAAGGTATCAACTGAAGAATAACGTGCAGCGAGCCGATCTTTTGCTTGATGTAAAGCGTGCATGCTTTTCGCTAATTGCTCGTTATCGGCACTTGCACTCGGAATCGCCATAATTCCGCGCAAACATAATTTATCCATACCCGAAATCTGCTCGGCTAATGCATCCAATTCATCAAGAGAGATTCCAGACTTCGTTTCCTCTTGATCGATATTCACTTGAATACATACATTAAGCGCTTCCGATGTTTCTGGTCTTTGATCGTTCAATCGTGTTGCCACTTTTAGGCGGTCGACACCATGCACCCACGCGAAGCTTTCAGCGATGGGACGTGTTTTATTCGATTGAATCGGACCAATAAAATGCCATTCAATGCTGCCTGCTTTTTCAGGTGCTAATGACAAGATCTCTTCTTGCTTCTCAAGGGCTTCACTCAGGTAATTTTCCCCAAATAATCGTTGCCCTTGTTCATAGGCTTCGATCACCGACTTAGCTGTATGTTTCTTGCTCACAGCGAGTAACTGAACCGAGCCACTTTCTCTCTCAGCCCGAATTGTTGCTTTTTGTATTCTTAAACTAACGCTCTGGAGCTTGTCTGCTATGCTAAACATTATGCTAATCAATAAGATAGTGGTGTTAGGGGTTAAGTTCTCTGAAAGCCATACCTATCAAGGCTTAGAACATTTCTGAGCCGTATGGGCAACAACTAATTATCTCAATAAGTTTAACAAGATGAGATTTTTACTCTAGTGAAAATCTAGTCCTATAGAGGGTTCTCATGGATATTACCGAACTGCTCGCCTTCTCTGCGAAGCAAGGCGCATCAGATTTACATTTGTCATCAGGCTTACCACCCATGATTCGTGTTGATGGCGATGTACGTCGTATCAATCTACCAGCGATGGAACACAAAGAAGTGCATCGCCTGATTTACGACATTATGAATGACAAGCAGCGTAAAGATTTTGAAGAATTCTTAGAAACCGACTTTTCATTTGAAGTACCTGGTGTCGCACGTTTCCGTGTTAACGCATTTAACCAAAACCGTGGCGCAGGCGCAGTATTTCGTACCATCCCTTCCAAAGTATTAACCATGGAAGACTTGGGTATGTCGCAAGTATTTAAAGACATTGCTGAGGTACCTCGTGGTCTCGTACTGGTAACCGGCCCAACCGGTTCTGGTAAATCAACAACGCTAGCGGCAATGATCGATTTCATTAATGACAATCGCTACGACCACATTCTGACCATCGAAGATCCAATAGAATTTGTTCACGAAAGTAAGAAATGTCTCGTGAACCAACGTGAGGTACATCGTGACACCTTAGGCTTTAACGAAGCACTGCGATCGGCACTTCGTGAAGACCCCGATATTATTCTAGTTGGTGAGCTTCGTGACCTTGAGACCATCCGATTGGCACTAACCGCTGCAGAAACAGGTCACTTAGTATTTGGCACTCTCCACACCACATCTGCTGCCAAAACAATTGACCGTGTCGTTGATGTATTCCCAGCGGAAGAAAAAGCTATGGTTCGTTCCATGCTTTCAGAATCTCTACAAGCCGTTATCTCGCAGACACTGTTGAAGAAATCAAATGGTGGTCGTGTTGCCGCACATGAAATCATGATTGGTACACCAGCGATACGTAACCTTATTCGTGAAGATAAAGTTGCACAGATGTACTCGGCAATACAAACAGGGGCCAGCATTGGTATGCAGACGCTCGACCAGTGCTTGCAAAACTTGCTTAGCAAAGGCCATATCAATCGCGATACAGCACGCGAAAAAGCAAAAATCCCTGAAAATTTCTAAGAATTAGCCGATAAGTTTATTTATCGGATGCAAGACAAGTTAAGGAAGAAAACGTGGACTTTGATCGACTCTTAAAAATCATGGTTGAAAAAGGAGGCTCAGACCTCTTTATCACAGCAGGCGTTCCACCTAGCATTAAAATCCATGGCAAGATCGTCCCTGTCACAAAGCAATCTCTGACACCAGAAATGTGTCGTGAGATTGTCTTTGACACCATGAACGACAAACAACGCGACGAATTTACTGAAAAAAACGAATGTAACTATGCCCTCAGTGCACGAGGAATTGGTCGTTTTCGTGTATCCGCATTCTCTCAACGTAACCTTATCGGTATGGTGCTGCGTCGTATCGAAACGAATATCCCACGTATTGAAGACCTCGCGCTTCCAGAAGTTATTAACTCTCTAGCAATGACGAAACGCGGTTTGATTATTTTTGTGGGCGCAACGGGTACTGGTAAGTCGACCTCTCTCGCATCGATGATTGGTCACCGGAATCGAAACAGTAAAGGCCATATAATTTCGATCGAAGACCCTATTGAATATATTCACCAACACGAGGGCTGTATCGTTACGCAGCGCGAAGTGGGGATCGATACTGAGTCTTTCGAGGTTGCGCTTAAAAACACATTACGTCAGGCACCTGATGTCATCATGATCGGTGAGATCCGTAGTAAAGAAACAATGGAGTATGCGGTAACTTTCGCAGAAACAGGTCACTTGTGTCTCGCGACCCTACACGCCAACAACGCGAACCAAGCATTGGACCGTATTATTAACTTCTTCCCTCCGGAGCAGCACAACCAAATCTGGATGGACCTGTCGTTAAACTTGAAAGGCATTGTCGCGCAGCAGCTTGTACCGACTCCCGATGGCACTGGTCGTCGAGCGGTAATTGAAGTACTTCTGAATACACCGCTTTGTGCAGATCTTATTCGTAAGAAAGAAGTGCATAAACTGAAGGAGATAATGACAAAATCTCGCGATGTCGGAATGCAAACCTTTGACCAAGCGCTTTATGACCTGTACGCTGCCGGCGAAATCACCTACGAAGACGCACTGGCGCATGCTGACTCTGCGAACGACTTGCGTCTTCTGATTAAACTTGGTTCTGACGCATCAAGCCCTGATGAGCTTTCGAGCAATACACAACGGCTTTCGATTCAAGATGATGGTTTAGTGTAGGCACGTGCAACGCATTACCTTGAAGTAGTAAGAAAGACATGAAAACCCAAGCCAGACTATTAGCGAAATACATGGATAGTGCACAGTCTGGCCGGATTGAATGGATTGGTTTGCGACCTTCTCGTAAAGCCGATATTAAAACCGTATCGCAGGTCTATGCCAAGGCAGATCGAGGCCTCCAAGGCGACCATAGCGCTAAACGCGCTAATGGCTCTGCACGACAAATCACACTGATCAACGCCGAAGATATTCAAGCACTCAGCACCCTACTAAATAGATCATTAATTGACCCATCTATTCTGCGCAGAAATATCGTCATCTCTGGCATGAGCCTGCACGCGATGCGCTATCAGCTTCTACAGATAGGTAATGCGATTGTAGAAGTAGGCGCGCACTGCCATCCCTGTTCTCGTATGGAAAAATCATTGGGGAAAGGGACTCTACTCGCGATGTATGGCAGAGGCGGCTATTGCGCAAAAGTGATTCAAGGCGGTGAACTTAAAATTGGCGATGAAGTTCGCGTAACACAACTTCAACGAGAATTGTTTTAGACACCCGCAATAGATCATAAACCTCTTTTGATTCCTACACGTATACCTTTCAAATAATTGAGCGAGGCGTGTATGGCTCTATCAGCCGAAGATATCTCTAGAATCATTGAAATGGCATGGGAAGATCGCACCCCCTTTGAAGCCATCAAACATCAATATGACATGAATGAATCGGAAGTCATTCGATTCATGCGCCGTCAACTTAAACCTTCTAGCTTTCGTCATTGGCGCACGCGTGTGTCATCGCGCACCACGAAGCATTTGAAACTCCGTAACCCAGACATCTCTCGAGGGTATTGCTCCACACAGTACAAGCAACGCTAGTAATTAACAGGCAAAAAAATGCCCACGTTAAAGTGGGCAAGAACACGAGACAATTTACTCTGATAAGCAAACTCGTAATGAGTGAATCAATCAGCAACTATGCTGCATTCGAATCGGTTTGATCTGTAACGACCTTCTCAGAAGACTCTTCTTTTTTCTTATGCTTATCGACAGACTCAACTTTTTTCTGTTTTTCATATAAGAAGGTAAGTACTTCATGACGATAGTGGTTGTACTCAGGATTATCTGCCAACGCCAAACGATCACGAGGTCGATCTAGTTTCACATCTAAGATCTCGCCAATCGTTGCCGCTGGTCCGTTAGTCATCATCACAATGCGATCAGACAATAGAACAGCTTCGTCAACATCGTGCGTGATCATAATAACTGTGTTACCAAGCTCGGCATGAATCTCCATAAGAGAATCCTGCAAGTGAGCCCGTGTTAACGCATCGAGTGCACCGAAAGGTTCATCCATGAGCAATACTTTTGGCTCCATCGCCAAAGCTCGTGCGATACCAACACGTTGCTTCATACCACCGGAAATTTCAGAAGGTAATTTATCCAAGGCATGGGTCATGTGCACTAATTCAAGATTATGATGCACCCAGTCTTTCATCTCAGCCTTACTGCGACCGTTACTTGTTTGTTTCACCGCTAGCTCAACATTTTTGTAAACGCTCAACCAAGGTAATAAAGAGTGGTTTTGGAATACAACTGCACGCTCTGGGCCTGGCTCATTCACTTCTTTGCCATCCAAAATAGCGCCGCCAGTTGTCGCTTGATGCAGGCCTGCAACAATGTTCAGTACCGTTGATTTACCACAACCTGAGTGACCAATAAGAGACACAAACTCGCCTTTCTCAATCTTTAAGTTTACGTCTTGTAAGGCTGTAAATGGCCCTTTAGGTGAAGGGAAATCAATACCAACGCCTGATAATTCTAAATGTCCTGTACTCATCTTAAATCCTCCTGCGCTTAACGTAATGTTGCGCTCTTATCCCAGCTCACTTGCTTTTGGATAACTAACATCAAACGGTCTAATAAAAATCCGATAATACCGATCGCTAACACTGCTACCATGATACGTGCGAGTGACGCTGAACTACCGTTCTGGAACTCGTCCCAAACAAACTTACCTAAGCCTGGGTTTTGAGCGAGCATCTCTGCAGCAATCAGTACCATCCAACCAATACCTAATGACAAACGAAGGCCCGTAAAAATCATTGGAATCGATGACGGCATAACAATTTTTATAACGTGATTGATTGGGTTCAAACGCAGAACCTTACTCACATTTATAAGATCTTTATCAATACTAGAAACACCCACTGCGGTATTGATCAGCGTTGGCCATAGGCAGCACAACGATACCGTGACAGCTGAAGTGATAAAGGATTTCGAAAACATTGGGTCGTTTGATACATACACAGCACTCACGACCATTGTTACCAATGGCAACCACGCAAGCGGTGACACCGGTTTAAATAACTGAATTAAAGGGTTAATCGCAGCATATGCCGATTTACTCAAGCCACATAAAATCCCTAATGGCACGGCGATAATTGATGCGATAAAGAATCCAGTTGCAACCGTACCTAAGCTCGTCCAAATTTGCTGGAAGAACGTTGGTGCGCCTGTATAAGGGCGGATTTTAGGCACGTAGTCTGGATCTTTTGCCATACGCGCTTCATTGCGTTGTTCTTGTCGCTCATAAAAGGCTTCTGCCTTAGCAACCTCTGCCTGATGTTCATTCAATAGATTCTTTGATTGTTCCCATACTTGAACAGGGCCTGGGAATTGGCCTAGCGAGGTATCGATGTTTTGTGCTGCAGCGTTCCACAGACCTAAAAAACATACTAACCCAAGCAAGGGTAATGCGAGTGCAGTCGAGAGCTGCTTCAATTTTTCACCTACTTGGCTTAATCCACCAGTAGTAGGCATCACCGCTTGTTTAAACATATCTTTCTCCTTTATGCCTATAAAACTTGCCCAGTGCGAGGACTATGCACTCGGCAAATTAGGCTATGTGCTAACTTCGTTAAGGCTTAAATTAAGTCTTTGCCTTTCAAACCTATTGGGAACTTCTGCAAGTACTCATTTGGTTTTGAACCATCGTAAACGTGGTCGTCAATGAAGTGTGTTTGAGGTGGCTTAAAGCCAGTTTCTGAATCGAATTCAGGGAAATCAGAAGCTTTCGCTTTACCTTCTTCGATCAATGCTTTGGCTGCTGTCGCGTAGATATCTGGACGATATACTTTCTTAGCCGTTTCCATGTACCAATCATCTGACTTATGCTCAGAGATCTGCCCCCAACGACGCATCTGTGTTAGATACCAAATTGCATCACTGTAGTAGGGGTAAGTCGCGTTGTAACGAAAGAATACGTTGAAGTCTGGAATCTCACGCTTATCGCCTTTCTCGTACTCAAACGTACCCGTCATACTGTTAGCAATAACCTCGTAGTCAGCACCAACGTAGTTTGCTTGAGATAAGATTTTTACCGCTTCTGGACGGTTAGCGTTGTTGTTCTCATCCAACCATATTGCTGCGCGGATCATCGCTTTTACAACGCGAGCATGCGTATTTGGATATTTCTCTGCCCACTCGTTACTCACACCGAAAACTTTCTCTGGGTTGTTCTTCCAAATTTCGTAATCCGTTACAACTGGCACACCAATACCTTTAAATACTGCTTGCTGGTTCCACGGCTCGCCCACACAGTAACCATAAATAGTGCCGGCTTCCATCGTTGCTGGCATTTGTGGTGGTGGAGTAACCGAAAGCAATGCATCTGCATCAATCTGACCGCTGGTATCACCTTTATGTGGTGCGTAATAGCCAGGGTGAATACCACCAGCAGCTAACCAGTAACGTAACTCATAGTTGTGCGTCGATACTGGGAATACCATACCCATGTTAAATGGCTTACCTTCGCTCTGATATTTTTCAACAACAGGCTTTAGTGCGTCAGCTTTGATTGGGTGCACTGGCTTGCCATCTTCGTGAGGAATATTCGACTTCATTTGTGACCAAATATCGTTTGATACGGTAATCGCATTACCATTCAAATCCATGCTGAAGGCAGTAATGATGTGCGCCTGCGTACCGAAACCAATCGTTGCACCAAGTGGCTGACCTGCCAACATATGAGCACCATCAAGCTGGCCGTCGATCACGCGGTCTAGCAATACTTTCCAGTTCGCCTGTGCTTCCAAGGTAACGTAAAGACCTTCGTCCTCGAAGTAACCTTTTTCATACGCAACAGCTAATGGAGCCATGTCCGTCAATTTAATGAAGCCAAATTTCAACTCTTCTTTTTCTGGCCATCCTAACTCTTGTGCTGTCACAGAAGTACTGATCATTGCACCTGCAGCAGCAACGGTGACTGACATCACCGCTAGCTTGGTTTTCAATGAACTCAAAAATCCTGTTTTTTTCATGCTCTACTCCGACTGTCTCCAGTTCTTTCGCCAAAAAAAAACCCGCACAGTCTTCCAGATCTTGAAAGACTGTGCGGGCATCATTGCCTGATTATTGCCGCACCTTCGCAGCAACTCTCTAATTTTGGTTGTTCTCTGAGATTACGCCTTACGGGCAATCCGTAACCTATCTATTGCAAAAGAAAGGCCAACTTTATAAAGCTATAAATTTCAATAACTTACGGCCATATCACTCTTGCCCCACCAACTACTTGCACCAGAGTAAGGAGCTAAAACAAAAACGCGCACCAAGTGTGCGCGCCTTTATCTTCAGCTTTTGATCACAAGTAGCTATCGGTAAATACCTTGTCCACCACAGCATATGCCGCTTCTCGATCAGTGATCTGGTTTGCTTTTAGCATTTTATTTACAAGCCATATCCCTTGCTCGCGCGTCGGCTTGTTAATATCGACTGCAGCATCACTAAATTGATTGTACGAAGGAACAACTCTCGGCGGTAAAAATCGATGCGTTAAACAGCTACCGATAAGAGAAGGCGCAATCACTTCAATTGGCGCATCTAAATAATTTGCTCTCGACATGAGACGTGCGGCTTCAAAACGATTTGGCGTTTTCTCTAAATAAGAGCAAGCTTGCGCCAAAGCAGTACACAAAGAACGAACCAGATCTGGATTATCAGACGCAAACTTCTTCGTTACACCCAAGACTTTTTCAGGCTGGTTTTCCCAGATATCGAAAGAGGTCAACGCAGTCAAACCGATCTCCGAACGCACAGCTTTTGCGTTCCATGGGCCACCAACACAAAAAGCGTCAATTTCTCCACTCTCGAGAAAATCGACCATATTGACCGGCGGCACGGTCAGCAAATCCACATCATCTAACTCAACCCCACCGTCACTTAACCAGTCCAGTAACTGATAGTGGTGACAGCTATAGGGAAAGACATCTGCAAATTTCAATTTGCTAAGACCCGCTTCTTTTCTTTGCGCAATAACAGGTAACAATAACTTTGCTGATAAAGGCAAAGGCAACTCTGATAAGCCCGATACCGCAAGGATCTCCTGATATAAACCTTCGGAAATCGTTATTGCATTCCCGTTTAAGCTCAACACAAAGGGAGCGATGACCTCGCAAGGCCGACAACCTAAACCTAAGCCACTCGCCAACGGCATAGGCGCAAGCATTTGCGCCGCATCGAGAACACCAGCGTGCAGCTTGTCTCTGAGTGTCGCCCATGAATTTTGCTTTTGAAGCGTGACATCTAAGCCTTGTTCTTCAAAAAAACCGTATTCCTTGGCGACAATAAGTGGCGCCGAATCTGTCAAAGCAACAAATCCGAGCTTTAGTTCTTGTTTTTGTGTTGATCGCATGAATACACCTAAAAATTCATATTTTTCATAATTGAGATAATCGTTTTCGCAACATCTTCAAGTTTCTGCCCTGAATCCATGGCAGTTTTGCGCATGCTACTAAAAGCCTCTTGCTCAGAGAGACCTTTGGTCTCCATAAGCAAACGTTTGGCTTGATCGATAAGCTTGCGCGCCTCTAACTCATTCTTGGTTTGAGTCAGCTCTTCTTTGAGACTTTGATATTCATTAAATCGGGCCACGGCCGCATCAAGAATAGGTCTTAACCGACTAGTATCGGTATCACCCACCACGTACGCACTTACGCCAGATTTCACGGATTCATTGATTAGATCTTCGTCTTCTGCATCAGAAAACATCACAACAGGCTTAGGGTTATATGCTGAAATCATATTTAGACTTTCAAGCATATCCCTAGTAGGAGATTCGATATCAATCACAATGATATCTGGCTGCCAGGCATCTACCTCCTTCAGTAAGGTAGCGTTTGGCTGCGCCATATGACGAATTTTATATCGCGATTTTTCTAAGGCGGATACCACCTCACTAGCACGATCTAAGTCTTCGTCAATAAGTAGAATACTTAATTCTGAGGACATACCTTGGGACTCTTTTCACGGACAACTTACTCGCTACGAGTCTTGATGCTCGCTCACGTGCATAACAGGCAGCAAAAAATAGACCATGCATTAAATGCACGCTAAGTGATTGATTTTTGATGCGGTCAAACTTGTACACATACAATCGCACACCAATATAGTGTAACAAAGTTAGGCGGTCGCAACAGCAGCAGCTTCTCTTTCCACTGGATAACGCAAGTTCACCACTTCACCAACAATCGTAATCGCAGGACCAGAGATTTTTTGATCTCGAACTTTCTCTACGATATCAGAAAGCGTGGCTATGCAGATCTTTTGCATAGGGGTTGTCGCGTTTTCGATCACTGCCACAGGCAACGAAGCAGAAACCCCATGCTCAATAAGCCTCTGAGCAATTAAGTCGATTCGACGAAGCCCCATATAAAATACTAAGGTTTCTCCGTTTTTCGATTGCCCTGATACTCCTTCACTCAATGATGCCCAATTGGGTTCTGTCTCAGCACTTTTCATGTGTGCCGTCACAAACCGAACCGATTGTGCACAACTGCGATGTGTTAAGGGAATACCAGCATAAGAAGACGCGCCCGATGCGGCTGTGACTCCAGGAACAACACAAACTGGAACTCCAGATTGTTGAAGTACCTGACACTCCTCACCAACACGAGCAAAAATCGCGGGATCGCCGCCTTTTACTCGTACTACCTGTTTTCCTTCAAGTGCCAGTTTTAGCATCAACGCCGAAATACCCTCTTGAGACATGCTATGTTGGGCATAGCGCTTACCAACATAAATGCGTTGTACTTGTTTAGGAAACAGCGCCACCACCTCATCGGACACGAGTGCGTCGAACAAAATGACATCTGAATTTTGTAGCGCGCGATAAGCCTTAAGGGTGAGCAACTCTACATCACCTGGCCCCGCACCAATAATCGTTACACAACCTCGTTTAGAACGAGCTTGTATTTGAGTTTTAACCCGATTTATAAACCCTGTGTCCTTAACCTCTCCATCATTATTTGAAGAGCGCCTAAATAGAGCTAATAAATTTGTTGCAGCAGTAATCATGAAAACTCCTCTAAGGTAATGCGTTCACCTTCTGGAACAAGATTTTGCTTAAGAATTTGTTTGAGTTCAGACTTACACGACCCACAATTTGTGCCGCACTTTAATTGCGACCCCAAAGCTTCAACGCTATCACAGCCGTCATCTTGTATGGCTCGGATGATCTCTTTTTCACCCACCTTATAACAGCTGCAGACCATGCGACCTTGGGCATAGACGGAGTCTACTTCCGCATGCAGAAGTGCTTGGATTTGTTCTTCGCTCAAGACGCTACTATCAAGCATGCTTTCTAACCAAGCTCGCTCATATTCTTGCGCCTCTGAATGCGTGAATACGCCGTAAACTAATGATTGGTCGCGCGTCGCAAAACGATTCATTCCATTTTGATGCTGATAGGAATAACGCTCATGCACATCCTGATAAACCGCATTCAGAGCTGAACCAAGCGTGGTGCTTTTTTCTTTGCACGCAAATCGGTAAATCATGCCGCCACGGACTTTTGCTTTCGACCACACATAAAACTGCGCATCTAGCCATTGAATCGGAAGCTCGTCTAGACTAAATAACTCGCCGTATTCAGCCATCTCGACCGGTGAAAGCGCAACAGCCGCATGTTTCAATTCTGGCTGCCCAGAAATGGGGTCTCTTGCATCTGTATATAGCTTTGAAATTGCCGATGATGAAGACCATGTTGTACCCCAATGAATGGGTACAAATAACTCACCTCGACGTAATCCATCATCGATTACGACTGGTAACACGACCTGATCAGCGTCTGAATTCACGGCAGAAGTGACCGACACATAGGCACCCTGTTCAAGACTTAAATCTTTGGCATCTTCTGGGTGAATCGCTATATATGCGTTCGCAGTATGCTGGCTCAATTGTGCGCTCACACCAGTACGTGTCATGGTGTGCCATTGGTCGCGCAATCTTCCAGAGTTCAACACAAACGGAAAGTCTTCACTAACTGCCTGCTCAGGAGGACGGAACTGCACCGCAATACAGTTTGCTTTTTGAGACAGAGTAAAGAACTTTCCATCTTCAAATAATCGTTTAGTGCCCTTTGGGTTCTCGTCGTTTATGGGCCATTGAACAGGAGCTAGCTGATCGTATTCTTGAGACGATAAATCACACAAACCACTTAGATCTAAGTCCCGACTTCCGTTGTTTTTATATGCCGTCAATCCAGCATACTCATCGAAGACCTCATGCTGAGAAGCGAAATCAAATCCGTCAAAACCCATTGCAATTGCGACATCACAGATAATTCGCCAGTCATGCTTTGCCTCACCTAGAGGCGGCAAGAAAGCTCTTTGACGAGAAATCGTGCGCTCTGAATTCGTCACCGTGCCATCTTTTTCTGACCAGCTCGTCGCCGGCAACTTCACATCAGCAAAGGGTAAAGTATCGTTTGACGACACATAATCTGAGACAACAACGAAATCACATTTTTTCAGCGCGCTCTCTATTTGAAGCCTGTTTGGCAGACTCACGACAGGATTGGTCGCCATCACCCAGACCGCTTTAACATCGCCTGATTCAATCTTTTGAAACAGATCTACAGCCTTATGCCCATGCGATTCAACAATTGTTGGGCATGACCAATATTCTTGTACTAGCGCGCGATGTTCTGCGTTATCAATATCCATATGTGCAGCCAGCAAGTTGGCCAAACCGCCTACTTCTCGACCGCCCATTGCATTTGGTTGACCGGTAATAGAGAAAGGTCCACACCCTTCTTTGCCGATTTTTCCACTCGCAAGATGACAATTGATAATACTCGCAGCTTTATCAACGCCAGCACTCGACTGATTCACGCCCATCGAGAAAAAACTAATCACCTTATCTGTTTGCGCAAAGCTTGCGTAATACTCTTCTACATCTTGCTCAGGCAAATCACATAGCTGTGCGACCTTCTCAATAGTGAAAGACTGTGCGGCCTCTACTGCTTGCTCAACTCCTTCAACCGACTGATCAATATAAGCTTTATCAAGCCCATCATGCTCTGCCAGATAGGCGAGCAAACCGTTAAACAAGGCAACATCACTTCCTGCTTTCAGAGGGAGATGAAGATCTGCGACTTCACAACTTGCTGTGCGACGTGGATCGATAAATACAATTTTTAGATTTGGATTTATTTGTTTCGCACGCTCAACGCGTTGAAACAGAACAGGATGTGTCCAAGCCGCATTTGAGCCTATAAAAACGAGCAATTCCGTTTGCTCTAAATCCTCATAACTACACGGTACGACATCTGATCCAAATGCGCGTTTATGTGCAGCAACTGCTGAGGACATGCACAGACGAGAGTTCGTATCGATATTGGCAGACCCGATATAACCCTTCATCAACTTGTTTGCGACGTAATAATCTTCCGTTAGTAATTGCCCCGATACATACAGTGCAACGCTGTCTGGGCCATGCTCATCAATAATATCTTGAAAGCGCTGAGCCACTTCGTTGGTCGCAGCTTCCCAAGGAACCTGCTTCCCACTAACTTCAGGAAAAAGTAAGCGCCCACTATCTTCTAAGGTATCTAGTAAGCGACTTCCTTTAACGCACAGTCGACCAAAATTTGCTGGATGCTCAGGAGTGCCACTCAGCCCCAAAACTTCTGCCTCAGAAGCCTCCTCAGACTCAACATTTTGAATCTGGACATCGACACCACAACCCACGCCGCAGTAAGGGCAAGTCGTGCGCTGCAGTGCAACGTTTGACCCAACAGATTTAAACTGAATAAGCTCTGCGCTAGACACAATTAACTCGCTACACTTAACTGAACCATTTCATCAACGATACGTGCCGGAAACACGGAAACAGATTGCTCTGGATCATCAATACATTCGCCCGTTGTTAAACAGAAACGCTGCTTATATAAAGGTGAAGCAACCACATAACGCAGCGGAGTATCTTCACCCGAAACTGAACAAATCAAACCACGGTAAAGCACATTCGCCTTACCGATCGGGTCAAAGTTACTAATCGCGAGTACTTGTTCTTGTTCACCTTGCGTAAACTTAAACAACGCAACTTGCTCTCCATTTACTAAGGCACAAACACCAGAGTTATCGATAAGATCGTTTGTTTGGCAGATAGAAACCCAGTTTTCATTGCTAGACATCATTTTCTCTCTTATATCATTCGTTCTTAATTCGTTAGAGGCTTATGTATTAAGCCAAAGCATCTTCAGCAAGGGCTTTATCCGTCGCAATCAGATCACCTGATTGTTTTTCTTGCTCTGTTGCTGGACGAATTTGATCTCTTTCTTGAACAAATACGATGTTAGGATCAGTCGCATCAGCCGCGTTTACGAACTGACGGAAGCGCTTACGCGACTCTTCATTTTCAACTGCCGTTTTCCACTCACACTGATAGGTATCCACAACATGCTGCATCTGGGCTTCTAGCTCTGCGCAAATACCCAACGAGTCTTCAATAACCACTTGTTTTAGGTATTCAAGACCGCCTTCTAAGTTTTCCATCCATGTAGAAGTACGTTGCAAGCGATCTGCCGTTCTGACATAGAACATCAAGACGCGATCGATATATTTGATCAGTGTTTCAGTATCGATATCAGTAGCGAATAAATCAGCATGACGAGGTTTCATACCGCCGTTACCGCACACGTATAAATTCCAACCTTTCTCGGTCGCAATAATGCCGATATCTTTGCTTTGCGCCTCTGCACACTCTCGCGTACAGCCTGAAACCGCCATTTTCATTTTGTGCGGTGCGCGCAAGCCTTTGTATCGGTTTTCAATATCAATCGCTGCGCCAACGGAATCTTGGACGCCATAACGACACCAAGTGCTTCCTACACATGACTTAACCGTACGTAGCGCTTTTGCGTACGCATGGCCGGTCTCGAAACCTACAGCGATCAGCTCCTCCCAAATGAAAGGCAATTGCTCAACGCGCGCACCAAATAAATCAACACGCTGCCCGCCAGTGATTTTTGCGTATAGGTTGTATTTCTTAGCGACTTGCCCCAGAACAATCAGCTTGTCAGGTGTAATTTCACCACCAGCGATACGAGGTACAACCGAATAACTACCATCTTTTTGCATATTGCCAAGATAAGTGTCGTTGGTGTCTTGAAGTTTGACGTGCTCTTTTTGAAGCACGAAATCGTTCCATACTGACGCGAGAATTGAACCGACCGCAGGCTTACAGATTTCACAACCGATACCGCGACCATGTTTTTCAAGCAGCGCGTCAAAACTTTTGATTTCTTCGACTTTAATAATGTGGAAGAGCTCTTGGCGAGAATAAGCAAAGTGTTCACAAATATCTTTATTGACCTCTACGCCGCGTTTTTCTAGTTCGCTATCAACGACGTTTTTCAATAAGGCCGCACAACCACCACAACCGGTGCTTGCTTTAGTACATGATTTCACCGAGCCAAGATCACAGTTGCCCGCATCCATTGCATCAACAATGTCGCCCTTAGAGACGTTGTGACAAGAACATACCGTCGCAGTCGCTGGTAAAGCATCAGCACCTAGCGCAGGCGCAGCATCGCTCGTAGAAGGAAGAATTAAACTTTCTGGTTTTTCAGGAAGGTCGATACCATTTAAAGCATACTGAAGAAGAGTATCGTAGTCTGAAGTGTCACCTATTAGCACCGCACCAATAAGTAGCTTTTTGTCTGCATCAACAACGATCTTCTTGTAAACACCTTCAGGTTGATTTTCATAGGTGTAACTCAAAGCACCTTCTGTGCGAGCATGAGCGTCACCAATAGAGCCTACGTCGACTCCCATCAACTTGAGTTTGGTGCTCATATCTGCACCCTCAAACTTCAAATCACCTTCTGCAAGATGGCTCGCCGCGACGCGCGCCATGGTATAGCCAGGGGCAACTAAACCAAAAATAAAGTTACTCCAAAGCGCACACTCACCAATCGCATAAATATTTGGGTCGGACGTTAGACAATTATCGTCGATCACGATGCCGCCACGCGGGCCAATATCGATGTCGAACTCTCGAGCTAAACCATCTTCTGGACGGATACCTGCCGAGAATAAAATCATATCGGTTTCTAGATCTGAGCCATCAGCAAACTTCATTTTATAGCGGCTAGTATCGCCAGATACGATTTCTTGCGTCGCTTTTTCGGTATGGACTTGCACGCCAAGCTCTTCAATTTTTGACTTCAGCAATTGACCGCCAACTTGGTCTACTTGAACCGCCATTAGCTGCGGAGCAAACTCAACAACGTGGGTTTCGAGACCTGCTTGCTTGAGAGCATTTGCCGCTTCAAGACCAAGCAGACCACCACCCACAACAACACCAACCTTGCTTTGTTTAGATGAGGCTTCAATTTGCTCTAGGTCTTCAATGGTTCGATACACCAAGCAATGCTCTTGATCATTACCAGGAATTGGAGGAACAAAAGGAAAGGAGCCCGTAGCAAGCACGAGTTTGTCGTAAGCATACACATCACCCGCTTCAGTCTTAACCGTCTTGGCTTGCTTATCAATATGAGAAACTTTTGCATTCACATGAAAATTCACGCCTAGCTTTTCATAGTATTCTGCGCTTGTAAGTGAAAGATCAGCTGCTGTTTTGCCTGTAAAGTACTCCGACAAATGCACTCGGTCGTACGCCAACCTTGGCTCTGCAGAAAGAACTGTCACTTCGACGTTCATATCTTGTTCAAGTATCTGCTCAACAAAATGATGGCCTACCATTCCATTGCCGACTACCAATACTTTCATTGTTGATGCTTGCATAACTTCTTCTCCACCAAAAATTTTGGGGCAAAAAAAAACCCATGCCACCAGCATATTTGCTAGTTAGCATGGGCTTCTTTGCCGTCAGCACATTAAGTTCATTCTTAATATGCTGTCTCTGTTCTGTGTGAGTATGAACCGTCGTCATACCCCGCGCGGTTTTTAACACTGCTTTGCGATACGATTTCTAATACAAATTTAGTACCAACTTTATATCTCTATAAGATTCAGGCACTTACAAGGCTAGACTTATCAGTAGCTACCGAGCTTTATGCACCATAATGGTGCTGGCGCACCAATGATTAGCTAGAAGAGATCGCGCCAGCTTGTTCAAGCCATCGCTGCAATCGATCTAATGGCAGGGGCTTACAGCCATAGTAACCTTGATAACGGTTACACGATAACTTCTCTAAGACTTTTAAAGTTTGTGCATCTTCGATGCCCTCTGCAATCAAATCGCAGCCTAAACCTTCCGCCATCGCAATCACGGTTTGTATGATCACTTTTGAGTTTTCATCATTCTTTATATCTTCGATCAAAGAGCGATCTAACTTGATTTCACTTGCAGGCAAACCTTTGAGATATGACAACGATGAATAACCCGCGCCAAAGTCATCAATTGAAATCTTGAACCCATGGGCTGCTAATTTATCCAGTGTCGCAATGCTAAACGCCGGATCATCCATCGCCGCAGTTTCGGTTAACTCCAAATAAACCAATTCAGGTGATACATTCTCGGTCTTCAGTGTTTTAAGAAGTTGAGCGCCAAAATACTTAAACTTCAGATCACGCGCTGAAATATTAATCGACATGCTTCCGTCATAGCCTTGAGCTCGCAGCATTACCAAAGCACGTATCGCTTCTTGAAATACCCATAAGCTCAGCTCATTAATTACCCCAGTTTCTTCGGCCAGGGGAATAAATTGATCCGGAGGAACAAAACCATTCTCTAGATGAATCCAACGTACTAAAGCCTCGAGACCAATCACCTTCCCGCTACTAATTTCAAACTTCGGCTGAAACACTAAACTGAGCGCATCATCATTCAAGGCCTTACGTAAGTCTGTCATCAGGGTAAGCCGGCTCGAACTATAGATATCGTACTTCTCACTATAGATTCCCATGGAGCCTCTTTCGGAGCGATCCATCGCAATCAATCCATTTCGAATTAATTGTGCCGGCTCTGAGCTATGATTGGGATAAAGAGAGCAACCATATAATGGTGCTAGTTCAAACGTTAAGCCATCAAATTCAATCGGCGATGCGAGCTCGACTAAGAGATCATCAAACGGCTGACGGTTTTTTTCGAATTTATCTAAATCAATAAGTACACCGAATGTTTCATTCGCAATTTGAAACGCCGCGTCTGGGCCAACTCCTTGCATATGCTCAACACTAATTACTCCGAACATATCTCTGCACTTCTCGTTTAAAAACACCGCCATTTGCGCCAAAACCGTCTCAGAGCTGGCCAAGCCGAGCGTCCGCGTAATATCAGAGATGCGCGTCAAATGCACCATCGAGATCATCATTCTTCTATTGGGCGCAGCATCCATCTGCTCACGTAAGAGGTTCTCGAAATGATTTCGGTTAAGCAGATTAGTGACTCGATCACGTGACATGGTTTGCGTTAACAAACTCTGTGTGTAATTTCGCTGTTGCTCGATATGAAGACTCTTTGATTGCGCAGATATTTTCTTTTCACGCTCGCGATACAAACGATCTGCAAGAGCCAAAGTCAAAATCAATGCCTCAAGTCCAGATCCAATCTGCATGGCGTACTCAGTCCAAAATGTATTTGGCAATGCGCCTGTAGTGCGGCCGCTTGTTATCGCAAAACCAACGGTCAAAGGAATCCAAGCAACCGTGAAATAAATACCTGAACGAAGCCCTTTATACCAAGCGATGGGACCTGCAAAAGCGAGGACGCTAAAAAGCAATAACGCACCCACAACCGAGATACGCACCGCAATGCTATAATCTGCGAATAAAATGATACAGAGGTGTATCAACTCCAGCGCTATCATCGCCTGAAGAAGCTTATCGAAGCGCGGACTAATCGACTTCATTCGCAAAAATAACTTTGCGAATAAAAGAGAAAAAATAGAGAGCAAGGGCATAGACGCCAAGAACAGGCGCCCATTTAGTTCGGGCAGATCATTTAGAAAATGTTGATGGACATATCCTCGACTACTCGCAAAGAATAACAAATAGCTTGCGATAGCCAGCGCATAATAAAGATACAATCGTTCGCCTAAGCGAAGAAAAACAGCGAGATTAATAATCGCAATAATCGTCAGAACGCCATAGTAAAAGAAATGAGCCTTTTGCTCTTTCGAAGCTTGTTCAAAGTAATGCTTCTCTTCCCAAATCAACATGGGAACGGTCATCGAGCCTTTTGTTTTCACGCTCGTGTAGATTTCAATTTCTTCGTTGGGTTCTAACGAAAAACGAAAAAGAATACCTGGATCGTCGACTTGCCTGTGCGCAAAGTGTTTGCGATCACCAGTGGCCAGTCCAAGCTCGGTTCCATCTTGCTTACGCGCATTGAAGACAACATGATCAAGCTGAGCGTAATCGATCTCAAGAATAAAGTTGTTGGCCTTGTCAGCTCCATTTTTAATGCGTGTTTTAAACCAGAGTTGTGCATTGGTAAACCCAAAGCTTCTTTGCTCGCTGGCACCTTGGGTCCACTTATCTTCAGGTAGTTTTTGAATGTCTCGCAATTGCAGAGATAATTCTTGATCAATGAGGTAGGAGTAAGAGGCTGAAAGTGGTGACTGATACACACCTTCAAAGGTATTCAACGCTGAACTTTGCCCTGCAACAGAATAATTGCTTAAAACAAATAACAAGCAAAACAAGACACTTCGCAAACGAAAAAAGGAATGACACACAAACACTAAACGAATTCTCTAGACTCTTATTCTCTTTAAAAGTCTAGATCAGAATAAAGCGATAGCGCACTTTTTGTACATTTTTTCTAAGCGCCTAGCAAACCCCCTTCTTTGAACGCTTTCGCACCAGCGATTTTGCCGATATGTGTTCCCTTTGCAGCAAACCGTTGGTTTGTTCTGGCAAAAAACTTACCGCTAACCGTCGCGCATGCAGGCGTTGCAGATTGGTCTACGGGACTAATAATTTCGGCGATCGCTTCACCTGCTTCAACCCAGTCTCCCAGCTCTTTTAAAAAAACGATAATACCTGTTGTTTGCGCATCAATTGAATCACAGCCAGCAAGAGGCGTTGATTCAAATTTCGCCTTTGGTTCAGAAGGTGTCGATTGGTCAATCACACCAACAGCGCATAACCACGCAAACAGATTCTGTGCATCTTGCTTAGCATACGTATGACTAACGTCTGCCTCACCACGGTATTCTATGGTGACGCCACAGCCAGCTAAAGGAATTGGGTAACGCGTGCCAAAACGTTCCTGAAGTCGATACCACGCGCCTGCTTGCGCCTCGTCAAAAGCAGAGCCGCCTGATCCTTCTGCGTGGAGCAGCGTTTCTACACCTAAATAACGCGATAAATGTTCGGCCTGTTCAAGGTAGGGTGTATCGGTATATAGATGCATTAATGCTTCGAAATCACAATGCATATCCAATACATAGTCGGCATCATGAGATAGCTTTAAAAGTATCGCGCGCTGCTCGTCTAACTCGCTTAACTGAGGCCTTTGTTCAAACGCATCGGCGATGGCTTTTCGAATAGCTCGTTTATTAGCTTCGATATCTTGTGTTAACTGGGACTCTATATTCTCAGCGATCAACTCATAGAAATCGGGGTGGCTACGATTAAAGTTCAAGCCTGTGTTCAGATCGAATCGTCCCAAATGATCGTGCATCACATGTTGAGACAAACCAATTGCGTTGGCATATGGCACCAAGACAATCTCACCTTCGATCAATCCCTCTTTCTCAGCTTGATCGAGCAAGCTTCTGAGATGGTGCAGCACTAACATGGGAGGAATCTCGTCCGCATGCAAACTGGCTTGAAGATAAATCTTTAGATCTCTACTTTTCTTCCCGTAATGCAGACTGACTAATTCTCTTCGTGTTCCAATCGTCTGTTGCCTCAGTGGGTATGTGTTGAATTGCATAAAGAATCCTTTAAGACGAAAGTATGATTGCTTGCATCGCCATTATGTTTTTTTATGTCACCTAAATACATTGAATCACGCATCATGATGGCTTTTATAAAATGTTTATTGCTTGCTGTTATAGCTCAAATAACAACAACGCACGCATCAGAAGTTACCCTATTTCATTATGACCTAAAGGATGGTCTCGAACCTTATTTTTGGAAAAATAACAACGGTGATCATATCTGCATCATTCCAGATATCGTCGCGCGAATGAAACCCTATAAACTTCGATTCACGGAAATCCCACGCAAGCGATTGGATGATGCATTGTTTTCTGGGCAAATCGATTTTGCGTTAATGCATCCTGACTATACGGAAATTGATGATAAGTTAAATTTCATACCTACCTATTTCTCACAAACCAAAGTTCTCTACCAGCGACTTCGCGACACCACAACACCGAAACATTTAAGTGAGGTTCAGAACACAACAATATGCGCACGACTTGGCTACAAAAATCCTGTGATCGAGCTCGTCTCCGAAGAGCAAAATATTCGAATCGTACAATCGCCCGACAATGAAACTATGGTGCGAATGCTCAAAAAAATCATTGTGATTGCTTAGTCGGCTCAACACACGTCATCGACTTTACCTTGATGAAAACGCACGAAAAAGGCATCGCAAAAACCAAAGTGCGTCTAGCAGAAAAACCATTTTTCTTCGCACTCCCTCAAAACAAGGTCGGTACAATTAAAGAAGTAAAAATGCATTTAGAGGAGCTAAAACGCACTGGAGAGCTGGATCGAATTGTTGCGAACTATACGGGTAGCTAAGTAACTATGCGATCCACTGTGAAATGTATGAATGGTAAAAAGGGATACCAAAAATAACGTTCAGAGGGAAGGTCAAGCCTAGTGATAACAGCATGGCTAAGCCAATATCCGCATCGGGAATAGCGCTTCGAATTGCTGCCGGCGCAGCAATATAGGAAGCACTAGCGACTAAAGTCGCAAGAATAAGAACTGAGCCTTCAGGCAGCCCCAAAGCTATACCAGCGCCTGCGCCAATCGCAGCAAATGCAAGCGGTGTGACGCATGCGAAGATAACCAGTTTCCATTGTTTGTATGGGAAGGGACGGAGTGTTTCAGCCGCGGTAAGTCCCATTTCTAACATGAAGATAGCCAAGATTGCTTTGAAGCCTCCTGTCAATAACTCGGTGACCGACGCACCTTGCACTGGCCCGTACATCCAGCCAATCAGAACACCACCAACGAGCAATACAACACCTCGGTTCGTCAATGTTTCATGCCAAATAGCGCGATGAGAAACGCCTTCAACTTGCTTCTCCGAATTGAAAAAACGATAAATGGCGAGGGCAACAATAATCGCTGGAAGCTCTAACATAACCAGATAAAGCGTCGTTTGCGCACCAAACTCAATGTTATTGGACTCTGCATACGTCAGCACAACCGCAAAGGTACCGGCACTAACCGAACCATAGTGAGCTGCAATACTGCTGGCGTTGGCGAGAGATACGCCACAGACAAAACGTAAGATAGGAAGAATTAATAAAGGGCAAATCGCTCCAACTAAGGCGACGGTTAACATCTCCCATATCAAGTTAGTCGAAACACTACCAAATAAGGCCATACCACCCTTCAATCCGATGGTAAGCATTAATAGTAAACTCAGGGTATCGTAGGCTTCTTTTGGAATACTCAAATCAGATTTGAGAAGCCCGGCAACTAGGCCGAGCAAAAAAAACATGACAACGATATCAGGCATAGTAAGTCTTTCGCACAGAACAGTAGCCAAACGGCTATGCAAATCAGAAGAGACAACAAAGGCAAGCGCGTTTTTATTGGTCAGCCTTTTATTGCCGCGAGACTATTGTAAAAGTATTTGTTAGATTCTCATAGCATATAAAACAGCTATATTTCTGAGACCCTCTAAAAATATCCCTCTAAAATGCCTCAATTTTTTCGAATCCAACTGAATAGTTTTATTCGCCGTGTCGAAAATGCGCAGGATCTTAAATGCCTTATAAAAGACCAAGGTGTGACATTAACGCGTAGAGGACGATCTCGAAATTGGACAATCGAACTCAATACAGAACAGTCCATCAACTTACAAAAGAGTATTGAATCAGCGAAACAAGAAAGCTGGCTATGGGTTGCAAATCTGCTTAAGAAGCAGCGACCAGAATTAAATTTGAAAGACCTAAAAACGCTTGCCAAAGAACATTGGCCAATCAGCGTTAATCAACTCATGAGGCTCACAGACTGTACGAGCGCACAAGCTAGGCTAGTTATTGACGAAATTGAATGGTCAGAATAGCAAGTACTTACTTATTGCATAAACGAGAAAAACCTGAAGTTTTTGCAGCTCTTACCAACTGGCCGACCGAGGTTGCACTGGCATAACTCACAATCACTTTGTTATCCATCAAATTAACCCGAAACGTTTGCGACATATACGTCAAACCTAATTCATAGGGTAAATTAGACTCGTACCAACCCGTAGTGTTGTTATTAAACCAATTAAACAAGGCATCATACTCAGGCGTGCCGCGGCCAACTTTCTTCCCACAAAACTCGAACTCTGGAGGCATCTTGGTCGTAAAATTAACGGTCCCGCTGGCATTCACTGGACTACTAAACACTACAATTAGCAACGGAAGGATGAATAAGTATTTTAATGGCATCGGTATATTCTCTTTTTATTCGTGACGGTCACCGCGGAGCTATTGTCCGATAAAAACAGAAATACGAATATGTCGCGAATCACGATTAGGAATGTTGAACGGATTTCTGCAAAAAACGGGCGCTACATAAAGCGAACGCTTTACTGTAGACCCATCGCTTTTTTAGCAATTTGGGCTTTTATAAAAGTATGACGATTCATTGCATCCACGCCGAGATTTCTGATCAAACGTACTATAGGGTCTGTCGCACCAAACAATCTTTTAAACCCTTCCATACCCAGCATCATTGAAAAGTTTTCGCTCTTACGCGCTCGCTCATAGCGTTTCAATAATATGGGACTTGAAAGCTCATACCCCTTTTTCTTGGCATCTTCTGCAATACTGATCAGTGCCTGCACATCATCCAAGCCGAGGTTCAAGCCTTGGCCAGCTAAAGGATGAATACTATGCGCAGCATCACCCATCAAAATGGCTTGATCCGCAACATAGCTATTTGCATGACGTTGGCGTAGAGGAAATTTAAATCGCTTAGATACTGACTTAACCGCGCCTAGCTCACCTTCTATTTGTGCGGCCAACTGACGTTTAAACTCGACTTCAGGCAATGAAAAAATATGCGCAGCTTTATTTGTATCAATCGACCACACGATGGAACAAAACGAAGCATCAGATGAAGCCCCTTCTGTACTTGAGTTATTTAAGGGCAAAAAAGCTACGGGGCCACTCTCGGCAAAACGCTGACGCGCCTTCATACCGTGAGGCATTTCCATTTCGACAGTGCAAACGATAGCTTCTTGATCATAATCCCATTCGCGCATCGCCAAATTCAGCTGTTTACGAATACTAGAATTAGCACCGTCAGCGCCAATAAGTAGATTCGCATACACAGATGGTTGATCAGAAAAACTTAATTGATAGGCGCGAGCTTGCTCGCCCTCGCGAGAGATCAAGGCGCATGATGTAATGTCTTTCTCGAAGAAGGTATGCACATTGTTTTGCTCGCCAATGGCTCTCATACAGGCTGCCAGCAATACATGATTCTCGATAATGTATCCAAGCGCCTGGGCCTGATATTCAGCCGAATCAAAATGGATACGACCGCCGCCTAGTTCCTCCCAAACCTCCATATATTGGTAAGGTTGCACAAGTGATGAAGGAAGATGCTCCCAAACACCACAACGATGAAAAAAAGCGACATTTGCAGGCGTCAAGGCACTGACTCTAGCCGAGTAGTCGTTTACAGAGTAGCGCTTCATATCGACGGCTAAATCAGGTTGTGATTGCCGATCAATCAAAGCCACACGATAGCCTTGTTGACCTAGGCATAGTGCAGCGCTTGCACCAACAATCCCCGCTCCCACAATAGCGAGGTCAAATGATTGATCATTTAAGGACGTTTGCTCAGACATAAATTATCGAATTCTCTCAAGCGCGTTCTAAATCAAATGTCTGAGCTCGCCCCATTGCATGCTTTGCAAACTCTGACTTTAGTTGCGATAAGCCATTCAGAGTCACTAAACCAGCACTACGAGCTAGCGCTGGGATGTGTGACTCTGGGGAAAACACATCAATCAGTTGATCACTAAAGCTCACAATTTTACGCTGTTCAGGCTGATGCTGCTGCGCGATATTTTGTAAGACAGAATAACTCCAATACGCATCTCGACTAGATTGCCTCAGACCTTCAATCACGCCAGCAACACCGCGAAGAGCTAAATTAAACCCTTGCCCAGCTACGGGGTGCAAGCTATGCGCAGCATTCCCGACCACTACAAAGCGAGAACGAACCGGTTCCTTAGCCTGCTTCAAAGTCAAAGGGTACGAAACCCGTTTACTCACATTAAGAATTCGTCCTAGACGATCTCCAAACAAACGCGCAACTTTGTCCGCAAAATCACGCTCATTTAATTTCATAGCGGCTTCTGCATCTTGCTCAGATAAGGTCCATACCAAAGCACTCGTATCGATTGTGAGAGGTAAAAGCGCTGAAGGACCTGTTCGAGCAAAGCGCTCGAAAGCAACACCTTCATTTGGTAATTCCGTCTCTACGTTTGCAACAATGGCAAATTGCTCATAAGACTTGATTTGGTACTCTATTCCCAAGCCCTGAGCTGTCGGGGAGTTGGCACCATCCGCGGCGATGACGAGCTTAGCTTTTAACTCCTGTGCGCCACCATTGTCACGAGCAACGATTAATTGAGCGTGCGTATCGTGCATGACAACCTGCGAAACATTGGCTCCATCAAGAACATCTACCTTGCTATCTAATAACTGCGAAGATAAGTACTGACCAAAGGCCATGTTTGGAACGACATAGCCAAGGGCATCAAGCTGCAAATCTGTTTTGGCAATTCGAGTTGTTCCCATTCGCCCCTGCTCAGAAACATGAACCGTATTAATTGGATTTGCTTGTACTGAATCTGCATCCCATAGATCGAGACCTTTCAATATTTCGACGCTACCTAATGACAAAGCTGTGGAGCGACTATCGAAACTATTATGTATAGTTTGAGGCTGAGCGTTAGCCTTAATAGGGAACTTCTCAAGAAGCAGCACGCTGAAGCCAGATCGAGCCAAACCAATTGAAAGAGGAATGCCAACCATACCTCCACCAATCACGGCAATATCATATTCGGTTCGTAAGTGATCAGCTTGATCTTGCATTACTATTCTGCCATTAACGCTTCGATTTCTTGGATCGTCTTTGGTACGCCGTTCGTCAAAACGTCGTAACCTGAAGAGGTAACAACAACGTCATCCTCTATTCGTACCCCAATACCATGGTATTTCGATGGTACATTCTCACTGCCCGGAGCGATGTATATGCCTGGTTCAACTGTCATCACCATTCCTGGTTCTAACACTCGCCATTCGCCGCCGCTTTTGTATTCACCTACATCGTGAACATCGATACCTAGCCAGTGACCTGTGCGGTGCATGTAGAATTTTTTATACGTCTCATTCTCGATATTGTCTTCACGAGAACCTTCAAGCAACCCAAGTTTGATCAAGCCATCAACAATAACCTCAACGGCGGCTTCATGTGGATGATTCCAGTGATTATCTGGCTTCACTTGAGCAATCGCGGCTTCTTGGGCATCTAAAACAATTTGATAAATCTCTGTCTGCTCTTTGCTGAACTTTCCGTTTACGGGAAAAGTACGCGTAATATCCGATGCATAACAATCGAGTTCACAGCCAGCATCAATCAGAACTAAATCACCATCGTGGAGTTCTTCGTTATTATCAATATAATGCAGAATGCAGGCGTTATCTCCGCTTCCAACGATCGAAGAATAAGCAGGAAAGCGCGCTCCTTCACGTACAAATTGATGTAACAATTCAGCTTCTAAAGAGTATTCATACAAGCCGGCTTTACTCGTTCGCATGGCCTGCACATGAGCCTGCGCGCTAATTTGAGCCGCTCGTCGCATTGTCTCTATCTCGGCTTCACTCTTAAATAAACGCAATTCATGCAATGGATATTCAAGTGCAACAAATTCGCCAGGAGGATGCGCTCCGCTGCGAACCTTGCTGCGAATGGTATTCACCCATTCCATCATTTGCGCATCAAACTGAGCATCGCGACCTAAGGCGTAAAAGACCTTGTCTCGGCCTTCAATAAGCCCCGGCAAAATATCGTCGATATCACTGATCGGAAATGCATCGTCCACACCAAGCTCTTCCAACGCACGATCTGGCCCAAGAATTTTGCCATCCCACATTTCCTTTGTTGGATCTCTTTCACGGCAGAACAACACAGCTTCACCATGTTCTCGCCCGGGAATAAGAGCTAGCACAGCATCAGGTTCATTAAACCCAGTGAGGTAATAGAAATCACTATCTTGTCGAAACGGAAATTCTGCGTCATTGTTTCGAGTTAACAGCTTGGCTGAGGGCAATATCGCAATCGCGTTATCGCCCATGTGTTCGGCGAGCGCATTGCGGCGCTCGGCATATTCTGAAATAGGAATACTCATGAAGGCTCCTAATTACTAGTGCAAAGTCGGAGATGGTTCGTTTGTTTCTAGTGTGTCTGCTGGCGGTTCAGGCTCATTGAACTCAGCATATAAATTCAATACCCCGATACGGACGTATTCACACACCTCAAAAAAATCACGCTCGCTGGTTTCGGAGCTATCCAAACGTGCATCAAGCTGACTAATTTCTACCAAGTCACTCAGTATTTCTTTTAGATCTTGGTCAAGATTGGTTAAACCTTGCGCTTGCGCAACAGCGATTCCTTCCAAAAATCCAGAAACCCAAGCACCTAAAGATTCCCCACGCTCAGATAAAGAGTAGCTGTCATCAGGCATACATATCTGAAACTCGCTTGAATCGGCGTCTACTTTTTCCACTGTTTGATGGTAAAAATTACAAAGGTCCGATTGGACATTCGGTTGCTTATCTACGTTGAACTCTTCGATACCCATGTGCTCTAGACACAGGCCAAGCCAAATTTCGTCTTGAAGCTTACTCTTTCCGGCAAGCTGTCCCATAACAATCCCATGTAACTCACTCGGGTGGTTAATCGCACCGTTTAAGTTATAGACATTGGCGAGCCATTCAAAATCGCTCTCTAATTGCATCTCATCACTCATAGAGACTCCGTTGGTGCAAAAATTTTAAGGGAAATTATACGACTGATTCACCCCGTGGTGTTAGCCTTATTGACCCTAAGGCGGAGCCAAATTATAGTCGTAGTATTAAGAAACACCGACTATCTTAGATGCTCTTTCATTTCGCTCTAGGTCATCACTAAGGAAAGCAGTCATGGACAACTCGTCTATCAGCCGATTCTCAGACAAAGTTGAGCAATTACTTGCCTACTGTCAGCGCCTTGAAGAAGACAATGCTCGCTTACAGCAGTCACAAGAAGAGCTTCATAACGAACGTACTCAACTACTACAAAAAAACGAACTCGCAAAATCTAAGATAGAAGGCATGATCGGTCGCCTACGTGCTTTGGAGCAAAATTAATGTCTGAGCAGAATACGCTTGAAGTAAAGATTCTGGACAAAGAGTATCTCGTCGCCTGCCCAGCAGACAAACAAAAAGAACTTCGTGAAGCTTCAGTGCAGCTCGACAGCAAAATGCGTGAAATACGTAATTCTGGAAAGATTTTTGGCAGTGAACGTATTGCTGTAATGGCTGCTTTGAATCTTACCTACGAGTTAATGCAAAGCTCTGAGAACACTTTTGGTGATCAAAAGAAATTATCAAAGCTTGAAGCACAAATGGATCGCATGCTCGGTGCGAAAGACGCTCGCTAGTTTCAACTTTAATTTTTTGTTTTTTTTAGGAATGCTGAATGCAAACAGCTAAGTAAATACATATACTTGCGATGTGTTCTGGAATGTTTGCCAGCTAGATAAGTCCTCGAGCCGATACTTAGTACCAGGCAAGTATGTTGTATGATGTGTGCAGGTCCCCATCGACGGGAAAGCCTAATTCATATCATGTGCTAGCCACCTTGAACCTTTTCGGTTCAAGGCCCTATCAGGCAGCGGCATTTCGGGCACACTACTTTAAATGACTCAATATAATGAGCGACACATCCTCTCTACTTTCACCTCATGAACAACGACGAAGAATTCGTCAAGAACGTCGTGCTTTGCCTGAAAGTAGTCGGCGGAGAAAAAGCCTCGCCATCACGAAGAAAATCATTGCTAATCCCAAATTTATTGCAGCCAAACACGTAGGCTTATATCTATCTGACAAAGGTGAAGTCGATACCCAGTTCCTCATTCAAGCGTGTTTTGCATTAAACAAAAAAGTCTATTTACCTGTGTTAGATCGCTTTCGTTCAAACGAAATGGTCTTCATCGAGTATCAAACTGACGACAAATTGATCAGCAATAAATTTAATATGCCCGAACCAGCAATGAGTATTCGTAAGCGCATACCCGCGAGATGTTTATCACTCGTATTGTGCCCCTTAGTGGGGTTCGATAAAGACTGCGCGCGCTTGGGAATGGGGGGCGGATATTACGACCGCCATTTTGAGTTTAAAACAAAAAAGGGCGCATCATGGCGCCCTCCTTATCTGCTCGGTCTAGCGTTTGAGCTACAAAAACTGCCACCCATCGAAACCCAAGCGTGGGATGTGCGCCTTAATAGTGTCACTACCGAGCTACATACCTATTTCGCGCGCAAGAACTGAAGATAGGCAGGATTATCACTCTCATCCCAATACGGAAAACCAATTTCATCTAGCATCGCTAAAAACGTTGGCTTCTCTTCTTCACTGACCTGCACCCCCATAAAGACACGACTATATGCCGCTCCGTGGTTGCGGTAATGAAACATTGAGATATTCCATTTGCTACCAAGCGAGGTCAAAAATTTCATCAAAGCGCCAGGGCGCTCAGGAAACTGAAAACGAAATACTTGCTCATTTTCGGCGTTAGATGGGCCACCGACCATATGTCGCACATGCAGTTTAGCGACTTCATTATCGGTTAAATCCATCACTGGATAACCTTGTTCCTCAAGCTCCTCAACAAGCTGTACCCGTTCGCCTTCAACCCCTGAAGTTTGCACACCAACAAAAATTTGAGCATCAGAGCCATCAGTATATCGGTAGTTAAACTCCGTAATATTCCGACGATGCAGTGCCTTAATAAACTTCTTATAGCTACCCGGTTTCTCAGGAAGAGTGACCGCTAAAATCGCTTCGCGCTTCTCGCCAATTTCAGTACGTTCTGAAATATATCGCATGCGATCGAAGTTCATGTTTGCGCCAGAGACAACCGTCAAAAGGTTCTCGCCCTCAACATTGGTCTGCTCTACATACTTTTTCAACCCAGCGACACCAATTGCACCAGCCGGTTCCGCAATGCCACGCGTGTCATCAAAAATATCTTTAATCGCTGCACATATTTCGTCGGTCGTCACCGTAATCACATCATCAACATGATCTTTACAGACATCCCAAGGAAGCTTGCCTATTTGTCGAACCGCGACACCATCGGCAAAAATGCCAACTTGATCTAACACGACACGCTTGCCCGACTTCATTGCCGCTTGCAAACATGCCGCATCTTCGGGCTCAACGCCAATCACTTTGATATCAGGGCGAAGGTACTTGATATACGCTGCCATGCCTGCGATTAAGCCGCCGCCACCGCAAGGAATAAAAACCGCATGTGCTTTATCAGGATGCTGCTTTAACAACTCCATCGCAACCGTGCCTTGGCCAGCAATAACGTCCTCGTCGTCGTAAGGCGGAATATACACTAAACCTTTTTCAGCAACTTGCTCTTGAGCATAAGCAGAGGCTTCATCGAAGGTATCACCCACTAAAACAACTTTTGCACCTCTAGCTCGGACAGAACTCACTTTGATCTCAGGTGTTGTTTTAGGCATGACGATAGTCGCTTTAATGCCCAAAGTTTTAGCTGCCAGCGCTAAGCCCTGTGCATGATTTCCGGCAGACGCTGCAATCACACCTTTGGCCTTATCTTCGTCACTAAGCTGGCGAACTCGGTTATAAGCGCCGCGCAATTTAAAAGAGAATACTGGTTGTAAATCTTCTCGTTTTAAGTGCACTTGATTGCCCAAGCGCTGCGATAAACTGCGGGCATGAGTGAGCGGAGACTCAATCGCGACATCGTAAACGCGCGCATCCAAAATTTTCTTTATATATTTATTTAACATAACTCACTTACAAACCTAACCAAGCCCAGATTCTATGGGGCATAAAGATTCGTAATAGTAACTAAATTTGCGCGCTGAAACGAGTGGCTAAACAGGTATTCCTCTGCTATTAATACTTGTTGAACAGATATCAGATTAGCAGTAAACGATCTATCTATTCGTGTTTAGTGGAGTTTAATTTGCAAGGATGTGGCTGTGGCAAAACATAAGTCTAAACAGAAGATATTAGTCATTGATGATTCACCTGTTAGCTTAACCTTAATGGAATCAGCGCTTGAGGAATGCGGGGCTCGCGTGTTTCTGGCGAGTAATGCGCAAGAAGCTCGCTCTATTTTACACAGGCATGATATCGCGTTGATCTATCTAGACATCATGATGCCTGACATATTGGGCTATGACTTTGCTAAAGAAATTCACGCACGCCCTCGTTGTCGTTATGTCCCAATCATCTTTATCACCGCGCTAAAAAATGATGATGAAGATATCTTACGGAGTTATAAAAGCGGCGTTGTCGACATACTGAAGAAACCTGTCGAGCCCGAGATCATCAAATCTAAGACACGCGTATTTCTTCAGCTAGATAGCCAACGTCGCGTGATCGAAGAACAACAAAGAGACCTAAAAACAGCATTTAAACGCTTACAAGATTACGCGCAGCACGATCAATTAACCGGCTTATTTAATCGTGAGCAAATCACCAACATCCTTGCTCGACTCGTCTCAACAAGTAAGCGAAAGAGCCGCTCTATCGCCGTCATGTTTCTTGACCTTGACCACTTCAAGGTCGTCAACGATTCATACGGGCACTCTGTTGGAGACTTACTTTTGCGTAGTACCGCGCTGCGATTAAAAGGCTGTGTACGCGACATCGATTATGTGGCACGGCTTGGCGGCGATGAGTTTTGTATAGTGCTTACTGATGTAAATTCCAGTGCAGATACCAGTACTGTCGCGAACCGCATTATTGATGCATTGGCAGCACCACATTTTGTACAAAAACATGAAATTTTCGCGGCAGCAAGTATCGGTATCGCGATGTACGATGGCACACAAAATAGCGCGAACGTACTCTTGAAAAATGCCGATGCAGCGATGTACTTGGCGAAAAATAAAGGACGTAATCAATTCGCTTACTTTTCTCAAGAATTAGAAGAAGAAGCAATGATGCGCATTGAACTTGGTGCAAAACTCAAGCATGCCATCGAAAACAAACAACTGATGACATACTATCAGCCGCAATACGGCCCTGCCGGTAAAGAAATCATTGGGTTTGAAGCACTGCTTCGCTGGGAATTAGAAGGCACAATGATTAGCCCAATATTATTTATTTCTATCGCAGAAGAAAGTGGCTTAATCAATGACTTAGGTTTATGGGTCATGAATGATGCTTGTGCTCAATTAAAATATTGGCAAGAGCAATGCGGACTTGATCCTTCCGTTACCATCAGCGTCAACGTTTCAAGTCGTCAACTCGCCTATGACGGATTCATTTCTTCACTTGAATCAGCACTCGAAACGAGTCAAATTTCTCCCCAATGTCTCGAACTAGAGCTGACAGAAACAGCTGTTATGTCGGATCCAGAGCGTTGTGCAGACATATTTACACAACTCCAAAATCTAGGGATTAAAGTATCAGTCGACGACTTCGGTACAGGATATTCGTCTTTATCATACTTAAGCGCACTCCCCCTCGATGCATTGAAAATTGATCGAAGCTTTGTCAGCAATATTATTGATGACAAAAAAAATCAATCGATCACTAAGGCCATTATTGGTTTGTCGCACAGCCTCGGCCTCAAAGTTGTAGCAGAAGGTGTTGAAACTATAGCCCAGCAGCATTTTCTGATGGATAACGGCTGCGATGCGATGCAAGGCTTTTTACTGAGTAAGCCTTTGCCCGCAAAAGACATAGAAGCTTTGCTTTAATTCAGTTTTCATGCGCCCTATACTTCACCAAAATTTCATTGATTGGACTCTGACATGACGCAAGACGAATTAAAAAGTGCTGTCGCGCTTGAGGCATTAAACCTCATAAAAGATAAGCTCGATAGCGATAGCATTATCGGTATCGGAACAGGTTCAACTGCGAACTTTTTCATCGACCATCTCGCTAGCATTAAACATACATTTGATGGCACTGTTGCCAGCAGTGAAGCGAGTGCGGAACGTCTCAAGGCGCATGGAATCCCTGTCTATGAACTTAATGGCGTGCAATCACTCGACTTTTACATTGATGGTGCCGACGAATGTAACGACCGTTTAGAGTTAGTGAAAGGTGGCGGTGGCGCGCTCACGCGAGAGAAGATCGTGGCCGCTGTAGCGAAACAGTTTATCTGTATCGTTGACGACACAAAACAAGTTGACTTGCTTGGCCAATTCCCACTGCCTGTTGAAGTTATCCCAATGGCTCGCAGCTATGTTGCGCGTGAACTGGTCAAGTTAGGTGGCGATCCAGTTTGGCGAGAAGGATTTGTTACCGACAACGGCAACGTCATCCTTGATGTGCACAATATGAAAATCCAATCACCCATCGCTATTGAAGAAAAGATCAATCAATTAACGGGTGTCGTCACCAACGGTTTATTCGCTGTGCGTCCTGCAGATATCTTGCTTGTTGGTACCTCAGATGGCGTGAAGAAAGTGACTGTTTAACTTAAGCCAAATGCAAAAACCAAGGACGAAAGACACGAATATCTTTCCAAGGTCTTTCTACTTACACTAAGGAGTTGCCTAGACGCCTTGTATCTCTTGGTTTCACAGCAGATTGTACGTATAATCGCCGCCTAAATTTTTTAGCGCTTTTTTTAGGAATTTGAAATGAACTTTGACAATATCCCAGCAGGTAAAGACCTGCCAAATGACATCTACGTTGCGATTGAAATTCCTGCTAATGCAGATCCAATCAAATACGAAATCGACAAAGACATGGGCGCGGTTCTTGTTGACCGTTTCATGGCAACACCAATGTTCTACCCTGCAAACTATGGTTTTATCCCAAATACGCTTGCAGATGACGGTGACCCATTGGACGTATTGGTCATTACACCATATCCAGTAATGCCAGGTTCTATCATTCGTTGTCGTCCTGTTGGCATGCTAAATATGGAAGACGAAGCAGGTGGTGATGAGAAACTTGTTGCTGTTCCTCATGACAAGCTGAGCACTATTTACCAAGACGTTAAAGACGTTGACGACCTTCCACAATTGTTGAAAGACCAAATTCAACACTTCTTCGAGAACTATAAAGATCTTGAAAAAGGTAAGTGGGTAAAAGTGATCGGTTGGGAAAATGCAGACGCTGCACGCGCTTCAATCGAGAAATCAGTGGCAGCTTTCAAAAAGTAAGCAAACATTGATAATAGAAAGGGCCTACGGGCCCTTTTTTGTTTTTAAGTGCTAGGAAAATTAGATGACTCCCGCCATCCAACTTTTGAACAAGCTCAAAATTGCTCACACCGTTCACCCCTATGATCATGATCCGAATTACGGCGCTTACGGAATGGAAGCCGCTGACAAACTTGGCCTAGCCCCTGAGATCGTATTTAAAACACTGGTGATCGAATTAGATAAAGGAAAGCTTGCCTGCGCTATTTTACCTGTCGACAAAACACTCAATCTTAAGAGCGCTGCGAAAGCACTTAAATCTAAAAAAGCCTCTATGGCCGATATTCAAAAAGCAGAGAGATCAACTGGCTATATCAAAGGTGGCGTCAGCCCATTTGCTCAAAAGAAACGACTGCCAACCCTTGTTGATGCTTCAGCTTCTGATCTAGAAACTATGTTGGTCAGCGGGGGTAAACGTGGCTTAGATATAGAAGTCGCACCACAAGATCTGATTCCTATCTGCCAAGCTATTTCGGCAAATATCGTGAATGAAGACTCGTGACTTATTGCGTAATTAAGTGAATAGTCAACGAAGCACAATTGTTTGTAAAAAAGAAAAGGGATTTAAAAGGAAGGATGTCAGTCCTTAATCAACTAAGGACGGAAGGTCTAACGGCTATTCGTTGCCGTCTCACGCGCTGCTTGCGCTGTTTTTGAACACGTCGTCTCATAAAATACCTCGACTATTTCCCGTGTTATTGAAGATAGGAGGCATTATTTACCTCCCAGAGACTTTACGGAAACCATCATCTAGTGGATGAAATATATACCTCTAAAAAATCGATGGGATCCATCAAAGAAACTATGAGTATTAGAATCGATATAAGTTCCCTTGATCAGTAAGAAAGTAAACGCTGTTATCTGGTCCTTCAACCACATCTCGTATGCGCTCATTTAGTGACTCGAATAGGCGCTCTTCTGAAACAACATGGCCTACCCCATCTAAAGCTACATAATTGAGATGCCTTAGCTTTAACGCACCTGCATATAAGTCTCCCTTGTGCAGCATAAGGCTGCTTGGAGCAATGGAAGGGTCATAATATTTGATAGGCTGTTCCATGCCTTGTTTATGCGTGCCTTCTCCTACAGCTATTGGCCCCCAATACTCTTTTCCATAAGAGATCACAGGCCAGCCATAATTTTTAGCGCGCTCAACACGATTAATTTCATCACCACCACGCGGTCCATGTTCGATAATCCAGAGAATTCCACGATCTTGATCGAACACAATGCCCTGAGCGTTGCGATGCCCATACGACCATATTTCAGCTTGTGCGCCTGCTTGATCGACGAATGGATTGTCTGCAGGCACTCGACCATCAGCATGTAAACGAATCACTGTACCTGCATGATTCGACAAATCTTGCGCCCAATCTCGCTCTCCACGATCCCCTGAGGTGAGAAATAAATAGCCCTGATCATCAAATGCGATGCGGCTGCCAAAGTGGCGACCACCAGAAGAAATAGCATTGCTCACAAACAACTCTTCATGTTGCGTAATAGCGCCATCTGTCAACTGAAAACGGGCTAAAGCTGTTGAGGTGCCATTAGAATGTGCTTTGCTATAACTGGCATAAATCCACGGTTCCTCTGGATAGTCGGGATGGATAGCAAGATCTAACAATCCGCCCTGCCCGCCAAAGGCCACTGGCCAAACATTTCTAAGCGATGTTTGGCCTTTGTCTTTCAAAGAAAGCACTTTTATGGCCCCGGCCCGTTCTGAAACAAGCAGTGTTGTCTCATCTAAAAATTCCATTGACCAGGGTAATTCGAAGCCTTTCGCAATAAGTTCTATTCGCGACTCACTCGCAACAGACATTGGAATACAGCAACACGCGACCACCATACACATTAGATTGTGCAATTTTTTTGAACATTTCATTGCATAAGTTCCGGTCTTTCAGCCAAAAGATGGTTCATATACTAGAGCCATTCTCGGTTGGATTGAAAGCCGAAACCATCGAATAACAGTTCGAATAATAGTAAGGAGAAACATATGAACTACCTACGCCGTAACGAAGACAGAGGCCATGCAAATGTTGGCTGGCTAGACAGCAAACATAGCTTCTCTTTTGGGCACTACTATGACCCCGCACATATGGGCATTTCTGCTCTGCGGGTGATCAATGATGACACTGTGGCGCCAAACATGGGTTTTGATACTCATGGGCATCAAAACATGGAAATCATTTCGTATATTCTTGAAGGTGAAATCGCACATAAAGACAGCACAGGTAATGACTACACTATCCCTGCTGGCGAAGTTCAACGCATGAGCGCAGGTACTGGCGTTAAACATTCAGAATTCAATGCTTCGAATGATTCAGCACTGAAGTTTTTACAGATTTGGATTCAACCAAATGTGCAGAACATTGCGCCAGATTATGAGCAACGTGCAATTGAGCAACAAGGACAACTCACTGCGTTGGTCACGCCAGATCGCGAAGGAGATTCCTTATTCATAAATCAAAATGCGCGTATCTACCGTTTAAGATTGGAAGAAAACGAATCCATTGAGCTCGCAACACGAGGTGAAAACGCCTATCTTCATGTCATTAAAGGGCAAGCCAATATCCAAGGCACAAGCATCTCAGAACACGATGATCTTGAGCTTAATCATGCCGATGCATTAGGCGGATTACTTGAAGGAACGTCGACCATTCAAGTGAGTACGAGATCAACACCACTAGAGGCATTATGGTTTGACTTACCTTAAGTACATCAACGGACAGTCTCTATGACGAACTTAGTGCAAGACCCCATTTTTTGGCTGATCGCTATGATCGGCCTTGTTTTAACGGGTATTTCTAAATCCGGATTCGCTGGTGGAGCGGGTGTCGTAGCCGTTCCATTACTGAGTCTAAAAGTAGGGGTTCTAGAGGCAACCGCAATTACGCTGCCCTTACTTCTATTAATGGACGCCAAAACACTTCGTTATTACTGCTCACATATTAATTGGAACGAACTCAAACGACTGTTACCAGGTGCATTCATCGGGATACTGCTTGGAGGCTTATCAATGGGGAGTCTACCTGAGCGATGGCTGCTGATTGGTTTAGGCGTATTATCGATTGTGTTTGCTACCTGGGCATCCCTACAAACGATTTTCGCTAAATTAACCCGAGCTAGTTGGTTTTGGTCTACCACATCTGGTCTCACCAGCACCCTTGTGCATGCGGGCGGACCTCCCATCAATATTTATTTCATATCGCGACGATTGGAAAAATTGCCCTGGCTTGCTACTGCTGCGGCATTCTTTGCGATCATGAATGTCGTGAAACTCATCCCATACACGTTGAACGAGCAATGGAGCAAAGAGTCATTCATGATCAGCGCATTACTATTCCCGATTGCATTGTTCGGAATTTGGCTTGGGAAAGGTATTCAGCAACGATTATCAGAACAAACATTTATGCAGGCTTGTCGTGCTTTGTTATTGCTTTCTGGTATCGGACTGATCGCTAAAGCAATCTGAATAGATTACTGGCTCTGCTGTTGCAGAAGCACTTGCATGGCCTCTTTTCCAAGAGGCTTCGACACATAGTAGCCCTGCACATAATCACAGCCTAACTCACGTAAAAGATCGAGCTGTGCTTCGTTTTCTGCACCTTCGGCAACTACTTTTAGATCAAGCGATGAACCTAGCACCACAATCGCCTTTGTAATGGCTTGCTGTTCTTTGGATAACTCAATGTTGGTGATGAACTCTCGATCAATCTTCAAGGTATCGACCGGTAAGTGGCGCAGATAACTCAAAGAAGAATAGCCCGTTCCAAAGTCATCAACCGATACTTTAATACCGATATCGCGCAAATCAGAAAGTCGTTCACTCACCCCCTGAATATCCTCTTTCAAAGCTGACTCAGTCAGTTCCAGCTCAAGATATTGAGGATCAAGGCCAGACTCGGCAATACTCTCAATAATAATACTCTTCAAATGAGGCTCTAATAATTGACGAGGTGAAAGGTTAACCGACACGCTGAGATCGCCAAACCCTTGATCTTGCCACGCTTTAGTTTGCTGACAAGCCGCATATAAAACAAACGCACCTAAATCTGAAATCAGGCCGTTTTCTTCTGCGATCTCCACAAACTCTTGTGGAGAAACCAAGCCTCTCTCAGGATGTCGCCAGCGAATTAAGGCCTCATAAGACAGTATCAAACCTTCTTTCAAATCAAGCTTAGGTTGGTAATGCACTTCAAGTTCATCATTCATCAATGCCGAACGCAGCTCTTTTTCGATCTCTAATCGCTCTCGCGAGAAGGTCTTCAAGCTCTCATCAAACATTTGTATTTGGTTGCCGCCATGATATTTCGCTTTCTGCACGGCTAACGCACCGAAACGTCTAAGTGTCTCAATATCGTTAGTATGCTCAGGCAGCATGGCGATCCCGACACTGCAAGATAAGACCAGCTCATGCTCACCTAAACGATACGGTTTTTCCGTTAGGCTATGGAATAAACGCTCGGCAAACTTTCTGACTTGGAAAGTCGGGCTACAAGCCACAATACAGGCAAATTCATTACCACCAATTCGCGCTAATACATCAACCCGTTGAATGCTGTTACTTAAACGTTCTGCCACGAGCTGCAGCAATCGATCAGACGCTTCGTAACCAAAGCTATTATTCACATGCTTGAAGCGATCAATATCCAAGACAACCAAAGCGAAAGGTAAATCATCGGTTTGATAGCGCACTAAAGCGCGATGTAATTGATTCTGAAATTGCGTTCGATTGGCCAAACGGGTTAGAGAATCATAATTCAGTAAGTAATCGAGTTTCTCATCAACCTCTTTATGATCGCTCATGTTACTGATCAAGCCGGCATAGTATTTAATGCCTCCACGTTCATCTCGAATAACGTTGATCTGAGTCCATTGTGAAAAATAATCCCCGTGACGGCGGCGCTCCAATAACTCACCTTGCCACTGCCCCTTCTCATGCAAGGTCTCAAATACTTGTTTGTATACTTGAGTCGCTTGTGGTGTCTCACTCACATCTAACAAGGCTTGCCCCAAGATCGTGTCTAACTCATTGCCTGTGATCTTGGTATATGCGGTATTCACCGATAAAAAGCGCTGTTGATGATCTAAAACAAATACTCCTTCAGAGGTATGATCAAACACAGACTTAGCTAAACGGACTTCTTCGTTGCGCTGTACTTCGTGCTGAATATCTCGACGTGTGCCCATTATTCGACGCGCATGCCTATCATCGTCTAACTCTACGACACGACCAGACTCTTCCATCCAGTGCCAATCGCGCTCTTCACACACACGAAATTGAACTTGGTAATCAACCGTATTACCTTGCAAGGCATCATTCAGCGTATCGCGCAGTGTTTGATAATCATCAGGATGCACAATACGTTTAAGGCTCTCGATGACTTCTTGAGAGCTTAATTCTTTATCGCCAAATAACTCGTGAAAATTCGACTGATAATAGCGACCTTCGGCGATCTCCCAGTCGATTAAACCAAGATTTGAAGCCTCGATTGCCTGCGTCAAGCGCGTCTGGCTTTTGACCAAGGCATCACTCACCGATTTACGAAGTTCTACTTGTTGATTTAGCTGTAAGTTGGCTCGCTCAAGCTCGGCAGTACGTTGCTTAATCTTTTGATCAAGCGCCTTTTCCGTATTCATCAAGGCATTATTGAGTCGATTTTTTTCATAACGTAATTGCGCTAATTCTTGGGCATTCGCCTTCTTGGTCGCAGAGCTGCGACGCTGAGGCCCTCTATCAACAACGCCTAAATGAATTCCCATCCCAATCAACAAAACATTTGCCATCGTCATTGTAGCTGCGGACAGTGAAGGCTCTGCTGTCAGCATGAGATAGTTCATAGATACCAAAATGGGAGCGCTTATCCCGAGCCAAAGGTGCAAGCCATAGGGTCGTCCAAGCAAGATATTTAACAAGGCAAGCAACACGAATACTGTTACCGAATCTGAAGATAGATTTGGCGAGTTGAAGACGCCAAATGACCACACAATCGATATAACGACAGGAATAAACGGTTCAATGTGCGTAAACGCGTCAAAACGACCAGATTGAGAAAAAGAGACCGCTAGAGGAAAGCCCGCAAGCAAGACAAGAAGTACATTCGAAATCAATGAAACTGAAGAACTCGCGCTTGCCTCAAAATGCAATAACCAAACGAAAGCGCTGATCAACCACGCAGCATAAAATGCAACGCGTTCAAACATCGTTAATTGCGGCATAGACGCTAGGGTAAATTTTTGGCTGAGCTTCACGGAAAGAACAACTATATGCACGGTTATTATGGTTGATTCCATGGTACTAGAATTTAGTGGATGTGACTAAGCCCCTTGAATGATTCCTGATAGAAATTACAAAAGTCTTTCCTCGCTTTGTTTATGTTCTACGTGCACACATTTTCTTTGGCATAAAACACTGCGTTTTTTCATCAAACAGGCAAAACCGAAATCTAATGATCTGCGTAAGTTCATCCAGCATTCATCAATCAAGAATAGGAGAATATTATGATCGGATATGTAACTGTCGGCGTGACAGACATGGACAGAGCAAAAACTTTTTACACAGATTTGTTCAGTGACTACGGCGCCAAAGTCTTAATGGATATGGGGCGCATTGCCTTCATCGGAAAATCAATGTCAGAACCAATGATTAGTGTCTGCATTCCGTTTAATGAACAAGACCCAGCTCCGGGCAATGGCGTGATGATGGCCTTTCCTGCCGGCTCAAAAGACAATGCAAAAGCACTTCACGAAAAAGCGATTTCACTTGGCGCTACTTGCGATGGCGAGCCAGGCCAGCGTGTTCCAGATGCATTCTATGGTGCATATGTAAAAGATCCAGATGGTAATAAAATGGCTTTTTACGAGTTCGGCTAAATCCACTCTGGCGATTGAATCTAACATCTCGATCGGTGCTGGATTCACTTAAGCACAAACTTTTTCTGTACGACAAGCAACACACAACTCTCCCCACTACTTTTTATTTTGCGCTCAAAAGCGTCGTTAAGCCCTGATATACTCTCGACCCTCTGAATAGTTAAAACAAAGTAGCACCCTAATGGACGTATCTCATTTACTTGATGGCTTAAACGACGCACAACGCGAAGCAGTCGCAGCCCCTATGCAAAACTTACTCGTATTGGCTGGAGCTGGAAGCGGAAAAACCCGTGTTCTTGTTCATCGTATTGCTTGGTTGATGCAAATCGAGGGCATTAGTCCTACATCTATTATGGCTGTTACCTTCACCAATAAAGCAGCCAAAGAGATGCGTGGGCGTATTGAAGAGCTTCTAAACATTCCGAGCCGAGGCATGTGGTTTGGGACGTTTCACGGCATCGCTCATCGTTTTTTACGTGCCCATTTCAGAGAAGCCGAATTACCAGAGAATTTTCAGATTCTTGATTCCGATGATCAACTTCGCATCATCAAGCGTCTGATGCGTGATCGCGGCATCGATGAAGCGCGCATTCCGCCACGCCAAGTACAAGGTTTTATCAATAGCCGAAAAGACGAAGGGGTTCGGGCTAAACATTTAGCGCCTGCGAAAAATCCTTTCGACAAGCAACTACATGGTTTGTACCTCGATTATGAAGAGCAATGCCAACAGTCTGGTCTCGTCGATTTCGGTGAGCTACTGTTGCGTTCACATGAAATCTGGCTGAACCATCCGGCTCTTCTTTCGCATTATCAGGAGCGCTTTAGCTACTTACTAGTAGACGAGTTCCAAGATACCAACACCGTACAATATGCTTGGCTACGTGTACTCGCTGGAGACCGTATTCCGGTCATGGTGGTTGGCGATGATGATCAAAGTATCTATGGCTGGCGCGGCGCAAAAATTGAAAATATTCGCCAATACGAAAGCGATTTTGCTAATACGCATACCGCGCGCCTCGAACAAAACTATCGTTCAACGGGCAATATACTTAATGCTGCGAACGCCTTGATCTCTAACAACGGCAGTCGGCTAGGCAAACAACTTTGGACAGATGACAAAGATGGCGAACTCATCGACCTGTATGCAGGATTTAATGAACAAGACGAAGCCAATTATATTGCAGATCGCATTTCTGCTTGGGTAGAGCAAGGCAATCTTCGTCAAGATACTGCGATCTTATACCGCTCTAATGCGCAATCACGCATTCTCGAAGAATCCCTCATACGCGCCAATATCCCTTACCGTATTTATGGCGGCCTACGTTTCTATGATCGCCAAGAAATTCGCAATGCGATGGCATATTTGCGCTTATGTTATTACCAACACGACGATGCAGCCTTTGAACGTGTCGCGAATGTACCGCCACGAGGCGTAGGCGAAAAAGGCATGGGACTCATTCGTGAACGAGCACGAGAAGCAGGGAGTTCTTTGTGGCAGTCATGCGCTTACCTCTTAGAGCAAGGCGCATTGAAAGGAAAAGCGAAAACCGGCTTGGCTGAATTTATGGATTTTATCGAGACACTCTCGACCCAAATCCACGAACTAAGCCTCAGCACCTTAACGGAAACCGCGGTAAAAGACTCAGGTTTGATGGACTACCACGCCTCCGAGAAAGGTGAAAAAGGACAGGCTCGTAAAGAAAACCTAGAAGAACTGATCGGCTCAACCCACGACTATGAGCCAGAAGATGATGAGCAACCCATCCTTGCTCAATTCATTGCCCAAGCCGCGCTTGATGCTGGCGAACAACAAGCAGCAGAACATGAAGACAGCGTGCAGTTAATGACTTTACACTCCGCGAAAGGACTGGAATTCCCATTGGTATTTATGGCCGGCATGGAAGAAAACCTGTTTCCACATAGTATGTCGATGGAGGAGCCAGGCAGGCTTGAGGAAGAACGCCGCTTAGCCTACGTTGGTGTTACTCGAGCACGAGAAAAGTTGGTGCTAACTTATGCAGAATCTCGACGTTTATATGGCGAAGAGAAGTTCAATCCAATCTCGAGATTTGTACGCGAAATTCCCTCAGAAAATATTCAAGAAGTGCGCCTACGCAATGCTGTATCGCGACCCGTTTCCTTCGGTGGAAATAATGCTGGCTTGTCTGATATTAGTCACCTTGAAGACGCACCTGAATTTCAGTTAGGAGACTTGGTCTCTCATCCAAAATTCGGTTATGGCACCGTTGTTCATTACGAAGGACGAGGCCCGCATGCGCGCATCCAAGTCATGTTTGAAGAGCATGGTAATAAATGGTTAGTGCTTTCCTACGCGAAACTTAGCAAGGTTTAAGGTGACAAATCCTTGTTAAGAGGCTGAAATCAGAATCTAACAATAAAAATCTAGGCGAGTAGATGAACGCGGAAGTTGAACTTTTAGAGCTCTCTCAAATACGTATTCAAGAACTTCAAAGAGAAGTCGCTGAACAAGAGCGTGCCAATCAAAGTAAAGCCAAAGAGTTGATGAACCGCGAGCAGCGTATTCAAGAACGTGAAGCGCTCATTGAACAACGCGAAGCCGTGCAGCAAGCCCAGCAACACGAACGTCGCGTAGCGAAACAACAACGCACCTCGTTAATCGCGCCGCTACTGTTAATCACATGCATTGGTGCGGGTTATCTTGCCTTTGAACAAATTAGCCAGCAGCGCGCATATTTTCAGCAAGTAAAAACAGCAGAGGCACACGTAGATAAACTCACACGTGTACTTAGTCTGACACAAGCACGCATGGTAGACAGTTCTTCTATGGTCAGCGCAAGCGCAAAAGAATTAGCCAGCACACATCAAAAGTTAGAGAATTTAGAAGCGGAACTCGCATCACTGAAAGCAGAGCCCGCGCGTGAGCCATCCGAAACACGCGCGCTGATTGATATTCTGATGCAAGATCAAGGTGCTAAACGAGAGATCGTCCAATCACCTTCGGCAGTTTTAAAGTAAGACAAACGATCATGCAGGCGACTTTCTCTTCCCTGCCAAAATTCAAAACTACTAGGGACTATTCGGTACCCGCCCCAAAATGATGGCAACGGAATATTTCCTTGACGGAATTTTTCAGCCGCCTCGTGGTATTTTTGCTCTAAGAAACTTCGTGACTCGATGACTTCACTTTGATCACTACACCACGCGCCAATCTGACTCCCTCGCGGGCGTGACGTGAAATACTTAAATGATTCGACGCTCGATATTTTCTCAACATGCCCTTCAATGCGCACTTGGCGATTTAGAGGAAGCCAAGGAAATAACATGGCGGCTTTGGAATTCTCTTTGATTTCTTTGGCTTTGCGGCTGTTGTAGTTCGTGAAAAATACAAAACCACGTTCATCGAAAAGCTTGAGAAGTACGGTTCGAACAGATGGCATTCCCTGCTCGGTTGCCGTCGCAAGACTGAAAGCGTTCGAATCTTGAATGCCTGCGTCTGTCGCCTGCTTAAACCAAATCTCAAACTGTTGAACGGGATCAATGTGTAAGCTTTCTCCATCAATCCCTTCACTCATGTACTCTCTACGGTAGTCACCAATATCCACAACGACTCCTCAGCCGGCTAATACTTCGATAAGGTGAATTACGCGTCAATAACCTTTAAAGATCAAGTTTTATGAGAGCTTACGGTCGATAAAATAGTCGGCAGATAACTTACCTGGACCATAGAAAAATAAGGTCAGAAGTACTGCGCCCCAGAAATAATGATCATTAATCCCTGCTGGGCTGATATCTGGGTAACTGATTGCAGCCACTGCATTCAAGATAAACAAACCTCCTGCAGCAAACCGCGTCCCCAATCCGAGAACAAGCAACACGGGAAACAATAGTTCAGCGCCCGTTGCCAAATAAGCAGCTGGCACAGCAGGAATCAGAGGTACCGCATATTCCCACGCAAATAAATCAAGTGTCGTGCTCCATGATGCGATTTTCGTCATCCCTGCAGCCCAAAATACTTGCGCCATCGCCAAACGAAATACGAGAGCTAAACCACTTTGCGCATGATTAACGAGAGAAATACCACTACGGATAAAAGAAGTTGCTGAGTGAAAAGCGCTCATTATAAAAATCCTTATACTTAATTGTTTCGTTATAAACGCGTCAACGCGCCTTGTTTTAGAAGAAAGCTCCAAGCTTCACTGAGCTCTGCCGCTAAAGCTTCTTCTGAGTCATACATCTTCTGTTCTAGCCAAAGCTGCTCGAATGCTCTTTCGAACGCTTGTGTAGGAGAACATCCTTCATCGAACGCAGTAAGAAGCGCACAAACAGGCAGAGAAATTGATGTCACGCATACCTGATAGTCTTGTCGCCACACCATAACGATCTCTGCGGGAGCATCTAAGGAAAAACTAGCCCCATTATTTGAATCAACGCTAGCATTCTCCTGTTCGTTGAATTGCCACAAGCTATAGAGTGGAAAGTCCGACCGAATGATTGAGAGACTTGGATGAAGACCAAGTTGTATATTGGCTTGATCAACACCAAGGACGTTCTGAAGATCAGCCGCAAAAACTGCCGATACATCACAGCTATGAAATGCTTGATGCCAAGACCAGTCGACACTAGCGACATCACTCACATATGGATAATCATGCAAGGGTTTGAAGCCTTCACAAAAGCATGGAAAGCCTTCCCCAAAATCATCCAAACTAGGCGTTTTGGATGGGTGATTTTTAATATATTGACGCGCTAAGGCATCAAAAAACTGATCACCAAGTGCTGCCAACACTCTCGGAAAAACCGCACGTAATGACGCAGTGAAATTACCGAGCATGCTGCCATGGTAAATATCAAAATGCTGTGTGGCTGACAGTTTATTTGAATCGCAAATCAAGGCTTCTACGTTTGCGATTTCGCCCTGATAGAGTCCATGAATAAACTTATCTTGTAATGCATTTAACGCATTACTTTCAGGTTTAGGCGACATAATCAGCCCGATCTTTGATGTGATGATTATGCTGTTCCCAATACTGTCTCGCTTTACTTAACTCTTTCAATAACACTGAGTATTCTGGGATGTCTGTATCCCATTCAATCAATGTAGGCACAGAGCCAAAGCGCTTGAGCGCCTCTTCATAAAGCTTCCAAACATCGTCATGTACCTGGGCGCCATGTGTATCAAGTAAATGTGTACCCTGGTCTTCAAACCCTGCTAGGTGTAATTCCTTCACGCGATCTGCCGATAGTCGCGCCAAATAATCTTTAGCATCAAACTGATGATTCTGAGCACTCACGTAGATATTGTTGATATCGCACAGCAACAAACAGTCTGCGCGCTCAAGTACTTCGCACAAGAAATCAACTTCACTCAAATAACTGTCTTTAAACTCAAGATAGCTGGAAACATTCTCGATCAGTATTTGGCGACCTAAGTATTCCTGGACTTGCTCAATACGCTCAGCAATATGTTTTGCCGCAAGCTCTGTATAAGGCATTGGAAAAAGATCATGCCCGTGAAGACCTGATGCGCTCGTCCAACATAAATGATCAGAAACAAGTGCTGGCTGAAAACGATCAACAAGCGCTTTGAGTTTTTTTAGATAATCTTGGTTCAAGGGGTCTAAGGAACCCAAAGATAAACCGATACCATGAAAGGTGATGGGAAAGCGTTCTGCTATTTGCGACAGATATTGAAGAGGTAAACCTCCGTCACCCATATAGTTATCTGTTAGCGCTTCAAACCATTGAGGATGATTCTGTCCAGAGAGTATGTCTTGATAATGCTGCGAACGTAGACCAAGACCAAGGCCTTCAAGCGAAGAGAAAGGGGAAGCTGAGTTCATTGCTCTTAGTCCAGTACGCTGCAAAATGTTACTTCACTTTACCGCCAACGATTTTTTTACATGTTCCTTCTGGAACATATACCCACTCTTCTGGGTCACCATCAACCGTTGCTTGACCAGCACAGCTATGCTTGCTCGTACCACAGTCATTCATACCTGCTTTGGCAATACCTTGGCATTTCTCAAAACCTGGCTTTCCTGCAACCGCATCAGACGCTGCACCCATTACACCCATTGCTACAAGACCAGCGATGGTTGACTTAGTTAGTGTTGCTACCTTTGACATCTATTATTCCTCTTTTTTTGATTAGATATTTTTGATGACGACTGCGCGCTTCCGTCCCAAATAAAGACTAGTAGGGGTTTTGGAAGTTCATATTTTTTTTGATTATTTTTAGAAAAACTCTTTTTCTGGCCATATTTCTAAGATTTAAACGCTTGAATTTGAACGCTTCTCTGAACAAAATGCGCATTCAAGGAGTAGTATCATGACATCATTGTTTTTTGTGCACGGTCTGTGGGCAACGCCAAGAATTTGGGAAAACTACCAAGATTATTTTTCTAATCTTGGTTATCGGGTTATT
>NZ_LWFH01001221.1:0-559 GCF_001635725.1 Oleiphilus sp. HI0066 | reverse complement strand
GATAAATCACACGACCATTGCGCGGCACAGTACGAATAACATGATGGAATTGCTTTTGAATAGCGCTTAGGTCTTCGAAAATATCGGCGTGATCAAACTCGAGATTGTTGACGATCAATGTTCGAGATTTGTAATGGACAAACTTCGAGCGCTTATCAAAAAATGCGCTATCGTATTCATCCGCTTCGATCACAAAGAAAGGGGTTTCGCCCAAACGAGCTGAAAATTCAAAATCCTTTGGCACTCCACCGATTAAGAAACCCGGCTTCATTCCAGCATATTCAAGAATCCACGCTAGCATGGTCGTTGTCGTGGTTTTGCCGTGCGTACCGGCAACACCCATCACCCATTTTCCCTGCAGGATATGTTCTGCAAGAAATTGAGGGCCTGAGGTATAGGGCAAACCTCGATCTAGAATCTCTTCAAGCAAGGCATTACCACGACTAATTGCATTGCCAATGATAAAAAGATCGGGTTCGAGATCTAGCTGTTGCGTATCGAAACCTTGAATCAACTCAATACCGAGTGACTCAAGTTGCGTACTCATTGGAGGATAAAC
>NZ_LWFH01001220.1:0-2037 GCF_001635725.1 Oleiphilus sp. HI0066 | reverse complement strand
AAGCAAATCAGTCTTTCGATCTAGTCGTCCCGACGGATACTGCTTATCTTTGCAAATACGAGTAAGTAATTAAACTCGTGCCCTATGGGTCGCAAATCTACGCGGCCCATAATTTTTCATTTCCAGCGCACTAATTCTTGTTCTTTAAGCTACGTTCTTTGAAATATGCCGCTTCTTCATTGACTTGCATCAGCTCACGACGCAATAGATCGAAACCCAAGGCCGCAACGAGTATTTGAAAGCGTTTTCTGTCTACTGGAAAGTAGAAACAGTGTGCCTTTATCTCACTCTTACTTCCCCACGCCACCCATACAGTACCGACAGGTTTATCTGTTGTACCACCTTGAGGCCCAGCTATTCCTGATACCGCGACACCTAAATCAGCGCCGCTTCGATCCAAGGCGCCTGATAGCATTTGTTCTACAACCGCTTGGCTAACCGCGCCATGTGCAATTAATGTCGCTTCTTCGACGCCGAGCATCTTCTGCTTCATTTCATTGGAGTAAGTAACAAAGCCAGCATCAAATACGCCCGAAGCGCCATCAAGCTCGGTCATCATAGAGCTGATCAGTCCGCCCGTACATGACTCGGCAAAGGTCACACGTTTGCTTTGCGCTAACAATAAATCTTTCACGACATGCGCAATGCTGCGATTATCATCGGTCACAATATGCGCGCCAAATAATTGCTCCACTTGTTCAGAAAAATGCTCGAGCAACGCATAGTCTTGCTCATGATTTGCTTGGAGCTTTAACTCCAACATTGGCAATGAAGCGCGAAACCCAAGCTCCAATTCTTTTGGAAGTTTCAAACCACTCTTAAAAACACGCTCTTGAATGCCTGACTCACCCATTCCAAAAACACGATATCGTTGTCGCTTCACTTTGGCATTCGAGTCTAAAGGTAAACGCGGGAGAATCTCCTCACTAAACATTGTTTTCAGTTCTGATGGGACTCCAGGTGTGCAGTAAACAGTGCATCCATTAATCTCAGCAGAAAAGCCAACAGCTGAACCTGTGGCATTAGGAACTAAACCTACCCCGTCAGGCAAAATAGCCTGCTTTTTGTTGGCTGCATTGAAGGCAATATTTTTACTTTTGCACCATTGTTCAAGGTCCGCCATTGCCTGCGGATGTTCAAGCAAATCAACGCGCATAACATTGGCTAGGGCTTGTGCTGTGAGATCGTCAACAGTTGGCCCCAAACCACCATTCACAACAAGCACATCAGAAAAACCCGCAATGCGCGCTATTTCCTGCTCAAGCAAGGCTAAGTCATCCCCAACAGTTGCCTTGTAGTAAATCGTGCAACCAAAGGGGCTAAGGGCTTCAGCTAACATTGCCGAATTGCTATCGACAATGTCACCACTCATTAACTCATTGCCTGTTAATAGCAAAGAGAGCTTTATAGATTGTTGTTCGTTGCTCATAGAATTCTCTGACGATACGCAGCGCAATATAGTTATTTACCGAGAAGCGCTGCCATTTCAATAGAGCGATCAGCACACGCTGTCATCGCTTTTTCAACCAGCTGAGGCAGACCTTCATTTTCGAAAACATGAATAGCACGTTCAGTTGTGCCGCCGGGCGACATGACGTTTTTCTTTAATTGTTCTGCTGGCAGATCACTTCCGAGCACCATTTTGGCTGACCCAAGTGCTGTTTGTGCAGCTAATTGCTTCGCATCTTCTGTGGATAAGCCAAGTTTCTCAGCAGCCTTCGCCATCTCGGAGATCATCAAAAAGAAATATGCCGGACCGCTCCCTGATACTGCCGTGACCGCGTGAATCAGCTCCTCTGAGGCGACCCATCTTGCAACACCTATTGCAGCAAAAACATCTTCAACCGCTTGCTTTTGCTCGGCACTGACTTTCTCAGTCGCATACAAACCACTTGCGCCCTCTAATACTTGAGCAGGCGTGTTTGGCATCACGCGTACAATCGCAATGTCTTCACCTAGCCATTTCTGCAAACTTGAAACTTCGATTCCTGCTGCAATCGACACCACTACAGGAGATTGCGCGGCCAAAGCGTCTTT
>NZ_LWFH01001219.1:0-1407 GCF_001635725.1 Oleiphilus sp. HI0066 | reverse complement strand
TTGCCGATAATCCACGTAATGTGGCTCGCAGGATATGCTCGCTGAACAGCCTGCACGGCTGCAACAGCGTTACAAACATCGCCTAGTGCAGAGAGCCTAAGAACGCAAACTGACTTTGGCGCGTCTTGCTGACTATTGGTCATCGTGTTGTTGGATTTTTTCGATGATGCGTGTGGTTGAGCAACCGTCTACAAAATCAATGACAGCAACCTGCCCGCCGTTTTTTTGGACGATATCTGCGCCTACGATCGTGTCGATGGTGTAATCACCACCTTTCGCCAATACATCCGGCATAACTGTTTCGATAAGGTAGAAAGGTGTGTCGTCGTATTGATCGCCTTTCACCTCTCCAAAAGGAAGGACCCAGTCGACGCTTGCGAGTCCGCCGATCACCGTAGCGCGTTCTTCATAACCATTCACGGGGCGTGTTTCACCTTTTAAGCGTTTAACGGATTCGTCTGAGTTTAATCCCAGTACAAGTCTATCGCCTAATGCTCGCGCTTTTTCTAAATAGCGTACATGCCCTGCATGAAGAATATCGAAGCAGCCGTTGGTGAATACAATTTTTTCGCCAGCAAGTTTGGCAAGCTCTATGTGACGCAATGTCTCTTCGTAAGTTTCGGTCTCGCGGGTTCCTCGATGTTCAAAGAACACACGATTTGCGATTTGGTAAAGCTCTTCAGGAGAAACTGTTTCGGCACCCAGTTTAGCCACGACGACTCCGGCTGCTAAATTCGCTATCTGCGCCGCATCTTCAAGAGGGGTGCCTGCCGCCATCATTAAGGCCAAGGTGCCGATGACTGTGTCGCCTGCACCGGTTACGTCAGCGACTTCAAGTACACGGGTTGGCATGTCATGTTTTGAGGAGGGTGTGATGACCGACATACCTTGCTCGCTGCGAGTCAGAAGGATGGCATCGAGATCGCATTTTGCCATCAGTGCTTTCGCTGAAGCGTGAATGCTCTCTTCGCTGTCGGTTTGACCTCCAGCAGCAATAAATTCTTTCAGGTTTGGCGTGATGACGTGTGCGCCACGGTAGACCGATAAATCTGAAGACTTTGGATCGACTAAGATTGTTTTGCCACGTTTGCGTGCTTCATGAATCATTTCTCCGACATAGCGTAAAGAGCCCTTGTTGTAGTCGGAAAAAATAACGAAATCATAGTTATCGATCTGAGCTATAAATTGTTCTTTCAAGGTTTGCGCATGCGCATCTGCAAAAAGCTCTTCGAAATCAAGACGCACCACTTGTTGATGGCGACTGATGACACGAAGCTTGGTGATTGTTGGCTGTTGATCTTGACGAATAAGTGCGGAGCTTACTTTGTCTGTTGCGAGCATGGCTTCAAGACGATCGGCGTTTTCATCATTGCCAATTAGCCCCATTAAACTAACTTGCCCGTTCAA
>NZ_LWFH01001218.1:0-1051 GCF_001635725.1 Oleiphilus sp. HI0066 | reverse complement strand
GATATTGCATGCAGGGCGTTACGCTTATCACCCTATGCAAGTCGCACCCTCTGCGATTAAAGCGCCGATCAATCCCTTTGTTCCAAAAGAGTTAGATGAAGAGGGTATTGAAGAACAGATTGAAGCGTTTGCGAATAGTGCTGCAATGGCTCAGTTAGCCGGCTACGACGGTGTCGAAGTAATGGGCTCTGAAGGCTACTTTATTAATCAGTTTATCGTTTCTCACACAAACAAGCGTACAGATCGGTGGGGCGGTTCTTACGAAAATCGTATTCGCTTGCCAATCGAAATTGTCCGCCGTGTGCGTGAGCGTGTTGGTGAAGAGTTCATCATTATTTATCGTCTTTCGATGCTTGATCTAATTGAAGACGGAAGCACTTGGGAAGAGGTTGTTCAGTTAGCGAAAGAAATTGAAAAAGCGGGTGCAACGATCATCAATACCGGGATTGGTTGGCACGAGGCGCGAGTTCCAACGATTGCTACGATGGTTCCGCGAGCGGCTTTCACAAAAGTGACGGCGAAGTTGAAAGGCGAGATAGGTATTCCTCTTGTAACGACGAACCGCATCAACACGCCTGACGTTGCGGAAGATGTATTGGCAAATGGTCACGCCGATATGGTGTCTATGGCACGACCTTTCCTTGCGGACTCTGATTTTGTAAATAAATCTGCAGAAGGTAAGGCGAACGAAATCAATACATGTATTGGTTGTAACCAGGCATGCTTAGATCATACCTTCTCAATGAAGTTGACCTCGTGCTTGGTAAACCCTCGCGCATGTCATGAAACAGAGCTTAGCTACGTTAAGACGGCTTCTCCTAAGAAAATTGCCGTGGTTGGTGCAGGTCCAGCTGGCCTTGCAGCTTCTACCGTAGCAGCTGAGCGTGGCCACGATGTGACCTTATTTGATCAAGCGAGCGAAATTGGCGGGCAGTTTAATATCGCTAAATTGATTCCGGGGTAAGGAGGAGTTTTACGAAACGCTTCGTTACTTCGGTGAAATGATCAAAAAGCATGGTGTAGATCTTCAGTTGAATACGCGTGTGGAAGT
>NZ_LWFH01001217.1:0-1490 GCF_001635725.1 Oleiphilus sp. HI0066 | reverse complement strand
AGGCAGATGAGCTATCGCCGTTAAACCGCTTGTTTAATGTTGCGCTCGCTTATGCCGAGTTGAGATTTAGTCCGTCCGTTACTCCATTACCTCACGATCAAGCAATTCACGAATTGAACGCAAATGCTGCGGCCTTTGATCATAAAGCCTTGCAAGCATTGAGCATGATTAAGCTAGAGCGCGAACTCTCTGATGCGACTAAGCAAACTATCGTGCATGTACACGGACTGAAGGTCGGCATGGTGATTGTCGAGGATATTTATAGTGAAAAGAATATGCTGCTACTGCGCGGCGGCACTCATGTAACCGAGATCTTAATAGAAAAACTTACAAATTTGCAGCGACAGATGGGCAAAGAAATTTTAATCAACGTCAGATTTGACCCCATCACTGACGCTGATTAACCAAAGACGTCTATATTTTAAGCTGCCACCTCATTCAGGCTATAAGACGATTTTAACTGATATTTCTTGATGAGCGCGTCGCGCTTTGAAGGGAGAATATTGATTCTATCTAAATCACCATCCACAACCTCGATCAAGCGTTTATCCATCACCTTAAACCATAGCCATGGGATATACGCGACAGGGAACATGCCAAAATAGCCATTTGGGAGCGATGGTAGATCATCAAAATGACGCAACGATTGGTAAGCACGGGTGGCGTTAGCGTGGTGGTCTGAATGCCTCTGCAAGTGAAATAAAGCCCAGTTAGAAAAGATGTGGTTACTGTTCCAACTATGATGAGGTTGAGGCCGTTCATAACGCCCTGATTCAAGTTTTTTGCGTAGCAAACCGTAGTGCTCAATATAGTTTGCGGATGTGAGTTGCCACATTGACCAAAACCCAGCAATCAACAAGAAAGGTATCACCACAGCCCCGAAGATGAGCGCAAGTGAGACGTAAAATGCGCCAGTCATCAACACAGTTTGTATAAATTCATTTTTCAAAGAGTAGGGTGATAACCCCTTGTCTTTAAGTCGCTGATGCTCAATTTTAGCTGCTCGTGCGATTGCGTTAGGTAATTCACGTGCGGCAAAGGAGTATATGTTCTCGCCCNTTTTTGAAGATGCAGGATCTTCTGGCGTAGCAACCATTTTGTGGTGGCCCCGGTTATGCTCAACGAAAAAATGTCCATATGCCGCCGGTGCTAATACAAGTTTAGCGAGCCACTGATCAGTAGAAGTCTTTTTGTGGCCCAGCTCGTGTCCGATGTTAAGACCGTATCCGCCGATATACCCCGTGGTGAGTGCTGCTCCAAGATAACCAGCGACACTTAGATCGTACGAAGATACAAACCACGCTATAAATATGAAGACACCAATGACGACCGGAACGTTGATCCTAGCGATGAACTTATAATAAGGGTCTGCCTCAAGCATCGGTACAACAGACTCAGGCGGATTACTCGTGTCTTCGCCCATAAAATAATCAATGACAGGAAATAAGAGATACCAAAATGCAATGAACAGCCATAAAAATACGTCATTA
>NZ_LWFH01001216.1:0-1666 GCF_001635725.1 Oleiphilus sp. HI0066 | reverse complement strand
CTGGCGAAGTGGTCGCTACGTATTACATTAAACCGAATCAAGCGAGCTTGGGCGCGCATGTTAGCAATTGTGGTTATATGGTATCGCCTTCGTATCGGGGCGGAGGGATTGCTAGCCAATTATGTGTACATTCGCAGTCCATCGCTATAAAGCTTGGCTATAAGGCAATGCAATTTAACTTGGTTGTTGCTTCGAATAGTGCAGCGGTCCATCTCTGGAATAAGTTAGGTTTCGAAACGGTGGGCCGTTTACTCAAAGCATTTGATCATCAAAAGCTTGGGTTCGTGGATGCACTAGTTATGTATAAGTGGTTGCAAGATTAAGTGACAAGATAAGGTTTTGAGATCAGACTTGATCTAGTTAAAGTCGAGACACTTTGTATTTCAAAGTTCTCTGCTACACTGACTTTATTTGATTAGAAGTAGTACACATTGTTAGGAGAAGGATATGTTAAAGAAAGTACTAATGGCTGGGATTGTGAGTGTTACTTTAGGTTCTAGTTTTGCGATGGCAGGTGATGCCGCTGCAGGTAAAGCTAAGTCAGCTGTGTGTGCTGCTTGTCATGGTGCAAATGGCATTGCAACGATCAAAACTTACCCTAATTTGGCGGGACAGAATAAAGAGTATTTGGTCTCTTCTTTGAAGGCTTACAAAGCGAAACAGCGCAATGGTGGAATGGCTGCAATCATGCAAGCACAGGCGGCTGCTCTTACTGATGCGGATATGCAGAACCTTGCTGAATACTTCAGCACATTGAAATAAAAGCGTTCAACGCTTAATGATTGAAAAAGCCGAACATCGTTCGGCTTTTTCAATGCTCTTGCCAAAGCTATTTAACAACTAGCATTCATTTGTTCACGATACGATAACAAGGCTTATACGTACTACCGGGCAGCTTCATTCTTCCTTGATCAACAAAAGCGCGTAACATCTTATCCATCGATAACATAATCTCTGGATCACCTGCTATTTGAAAGGGCCCGTGTTTTTTGATCTCAGCTAATCCTTGCGCTTTGACATTACCTGCAACGATTCCTGAAAAAGCACAGCGTAGATTGGCGGCGAGCTGATGAGGCTCTTGATCTTTATGGAGGTCAAGGTTAGCCATCAATGCATGTGTCGGCTCAAAAGGCTTTTGAAATATAGGATCAATCTTCAGTAGCCAGTTGTAGTAATACGCATCGCGGCGTTTGCGACGATATGTTTTGACTTTTTCGAGATTTGATTTCATATATTTGGCGACAGATTCTGGATCATCAATAATGATTTTATAGAGCACTTGCGCTTCTGTACCAAGTGTTTGTCCGATGAAGGTATCGATCATTTCAAAATAATCCCGACTTGATTCGGGGCCAGTTAGCACCAAGGGGTAGGGCATCGCCTTGTTTTTTGGGTGCATCAATACACCGAGAATATACAGAATCTCTTCAGCAGTGCCGACGCCACCAGGAAAGACAATAATTCCGTGTCCAAGGCGCACAAACGCTTCAAGTCGCTTTTCGATATCGGGCAGTATCGTTAGCTCGTTTACAATTGGGTTTGGAGACTCTGCTGCAATAATGCCTGGCTCCGTGACACCGATATATCGTCCCAGTGCATGGCGTTGCTTTGCATGACCTACCGCAGCACCTTTCATCGGGCCTTTCATCGCACCTGGGCCACAGCC
>NZ_LWFH01001215.1:0-1155 GCF_001635725.1 Oleiphilus sp. HI0066 | reverse complement strand
AGACTTAGGGACGTTTTTTGATGCCGTCAAAGATGAAGACTGGAAGGTATTGGGTATTCGCAATAAAAGTAACCGTTTGGAAGAGTTGTTTTTATCTTTGGTTAGCTCTAGCCAAGACTTAAATTCGAAGGAGCAAACCAAATGAACGCACATCAAATCTGGATTGCTTTTACGACCATCGTAGTAAAAGAGATTCGTCGATTTACACGAATCTGGGCGCAAACGATGCTTCCACCTGCGATTACCATGGCTTTGTATTTTGTCATTTTTGGCAATCTTATCGGGCCTCGTATCGGAGAAATGGGCGGCTATGACTATATGAGTTTTATTGTCCCAGGCTTGATTATGATGTCGGTGATTACTAACTCTTATGCAAACGTGGTGTCGTCTTTCTTTAGTTTGAAGTTCCAGCGCAGTATTGAGGAAATACTCGTTTCACCTGTTCCAAACTGGGTTGTGCTGAGCGGTTACGTTGCCGGAGGTGTTGCGCGTGGTGTTGGGGTAGGGATTATCGTTACCTTACTCTCTTTATTCTTTACCGATTTAGTTGTTCACAACGTACTGGTGACGGCCAGTATGGTGATAATGACTGCGATTGTATTTTCGCTTGGCGGATTTATTAATGCAGTATTCGCGACGAAATTTGATGACATCTCTATCGTCCCTACTTTTGTATTAACGCCGCTCACCTACCTCGGTGGTGTGTTCTATAGTATTTCGCTTCTGCCAGAGTTTTGGCAGAACGTATCTCAAGCGAACCCGATTTTATATATGGTGAATGCTTTTCGTTACGGAATATTGGGTGTGAGTGATATCGATATTCGATTCGCGTTTGGGATGGTTATTGTTTTTATTGTTCTATTATTTTCGACGGCTTTGTTTTTACTTTCTAAAGGCAAGGGCATTCGCAGCTAGACTGCGATTCTTCGTGGTAACTGCTTTATAGCAATACGAGCGCGACGGAAAATTATTTGAGGTATGTATGGCGATTGTTGAGAACAGCCAGTTAGGTAAAGAAACGAATTATTTAGATCGATACGCACCCGAGGTGCTATTCCCAATTGCACGGAGTGAAACTCGCGCGAGTTTAGGGATCGAAGACACGGATTTACCATTTGCTGGTGAAGATGTTTGGACGAGTTTTGAGGTGTCTTG
>NZ_LWFH01001214.1:0-1130 GCF_001635725.1 Oleiphilus sp. HI0066 | reverse complement strand
ATTTGTAGTGTACAAATTGAGCACCAAACTTCTCACAATGTTGTCGCGTAAATTCGATACAGACCAACTCTTCCGCGATGAGTAAAACAGTACCCACATCGTAATTTGGGGCTAAGTCTGCCGGCAGCGCCTGTATATTCAGAGGACTAAGGAAATCAATAACACTATAGCGCGTCACTATGCTTTTTCGCTTGTGACCAAGCGTTCGGTCAGTTTGAAGCATATAGTTGACGGTTTGCACCCCAAGATGCGCAAAATTACTGCGCGACAGCAGTCCTTGCACACCTATCTCACTATACTCCTGAACATCCCCCGCTTGAGGGCTTTCGCTCACCACAAGAATCTGAATTGTTGCTGAAATGCAGCGTCTTAATTCAGACAAAAATTCGCGAGATGACATGTTAGGCACAAGATCACTTACAACTAATATTTGGTAGCTTGGATGACCCTTCAATGCACTTAATAACTGATCATATGAGTTTGTGTAATCGATGTTGTCGCACGCACTAGACAGTGCTTCGTAAACAAAACTATTTGCTTTCGTAGCCAAATCGTATACCAATACACTCGCCTCTGTAAGCCCACTTAGGTCATTTAGGTTAACGCTGCTTGCGCTACCAATAACAGGCGAAGGCAACCTCAGGCTTAGACTTTGGGTCAACTCACCATCTAAACCCTTTGAGAACACCCAGCGAGCACCCATGATGTAACAGAGCATCTCTAGCATTGACGTGGGCCCGCGTTCGGCATTTGAGCCAGATTCCGTCGCATCCAGAAGCTGCCCATGTTTCCTTGCTTGCCCTACTAGCTCAAACACGTACCGAGTGTCTTTCATGGGTATATCTTTCTTACTTATGCTAAATGTCACTTGCTCCAAACTCGGCTCCAACAATAAACGCTTAAATGCATTTCTCGTGATCCGCCTAATCTTCTGAGGGTCGCCTTCAACGAAATCAGGTAAGTCTTCGTCAAAATCAAAAATAAAAGCCACATTTCGGCGCTCAAAACGCCGTTTAAATTCATTTACTAAAAATAAGCCAAACACTCTTAGGCTAAATGGTATTTCCGAGAGAGCGACCTCACCCGATTCCATTAATGCTCGCTCATGCAGGTTGGCACTTACACTTAAC
>NZ_LWFH01001213.1:0-1589 GCF_001635725.1 Oleiphilus sp. HI0066 | reverse complement strand
GAATAAATGCTTCGCGAAGCTCACCACTCATCTCAACGGTAAATGAATTCATTTGCTCTGGACGATTTAGAGTAATCGTTAAAATGCCGTCAGCATCTATGACATAACTGATTGTTTTATACATGCGCGTTGCTCCTATTATTTTTTCAGATCAATACTTTATAACGAACGACTTGTTGTAGGATATGGAGGATACGCACCAAGACAATCAATAGACGACGAGCTTCCCGCAAAACAAACATAGCAAACGACCGGAGAGCCAATTTGAACAGCTTTACTTTTTCCACTAGCCAGCACATTAGGTGTGGTAACGGCCTAACAGACAACCTAGGTGAACTCTGTGTCGAGCATGGCTATAACCATGTAATGATCGTTACAGATTTCGACATCAAACGACTTGGTTTGCTCGATAAAGCTATAGCGAGTTTTGAACAAAACAAGATCTCTTACACCCTTTTCAGCGAAGTAGAACCAGACCCCGCAGAAGAAGTCGTACTAAGAGCCATAGAACAGGCTAAAAAACTATCCGTTGATGTCATTATTGGCTTTGGGGGCGGGAGCTCCATGGACGTTGCAAAGCTCATCGCATTATTAGCACATCCTCAATGTACACAAAGCCTTGACGATATTTACGGCGTTGGAAATGCCAAAGGAATACGACTTCCACTAATCCAAATTCCTACAACTGCAGGCACGGGCTCTGAAGTCACGCCGGTTGCCATCGTTACAACAGGCGATACAACGAAAATGGGCGCGGTATCGCCTATTTTCTTACCCGACCTAGCCTTGCTTGATGCCAATCTAACAATCGGTTTACCCCCTCACGTGACTGCCGCAACGGGGGTCGATGCCATGGTACATGCAATCGAAGCGTACACCAGCGTTCATAAAAAGAACCCTATCTCAGATATGCTAGCCCGCGAAGCACTTAGCCTGCTGACTGCTAATATTTTTACTGCAACGCATCATGGCCATGTACTAGAAGCGCGCGAAAAAATGTTACTTGGGGCGCTCTATGCAGGACAAGCATTTGCTAACTCGCCCGTCGCAGCGGTACATGCACTCGCATACCCATTGGGTGGACATTTTCATATTCCACACGGATTAAGTAATTCCTTAGTGTTGCCGTACGTGCTGCGCTTCAACGTCGACTCAGCAGCAGAGCAATACGCGCAACTCGCTCCGGTCATGTTTCCTGATCAAAGTTTTACGGGGACGAACCAAGATATTTGCGAGCAATGGATTGATCAAATTGAGAACTTAATTAAAGATCTGGGACTACCATCGACATTGCGCGAGATGAATATTGAAGAATCTTTCTTACCTACGTTAGCCAAAGACGCGATGCTACAAACCCGATTACTCGTCAATAATCCGCGAGACGTAAGCTATGAAGATGCTTTAACCATCTATCACGCAGCATTTTAATTATTAAGGACGTCATACCAGTGGCAAATAAAGAAACAGAAGTTAGGCAGAACTATAAATCCTTTCACCCGATCACTACGCGCTGGCGCGACAATGATCTTTATGGCCACGTGAATAACGTGGTGTACTACAGCTATTTCGATAGTGCCGCAAATGCATAT
>NZ_LWFH01001212.1:0-1409 GCF_001635725.1 Oleiphilus sp. HI0066 | reverse complement strand
AAGAACTCGCTCATCTTAATTTTGTTCGAATGCAAGAGCGAAAAACGCGCGATCAAAGAATGTTGCGATCGGCAAAACAGGCAGCGAGTTACTATTTACAGCTATCAGCACTTGAGCAAATGAAAAATGGCGCTTCTGAGCAAAACCACGAAGCGACTTATTTGGCAGCGCAGGCATTACAGCGCGGCGGGCAGGCTAGCAAAGCATCAGACCTATATGAAAGGCTGGCCTACAATAACGCATCACTAGACTTTAAATCAGATGCGGCATATAGCGCATTGATCAGCTCAGAACAGGCTTTGCGCAAAACGCTTGGCCAAGATAATGCTATTAAATCGACACAATGGGCAGACAAGCAGTTTGAATTAGCAAACAAGTTCATTAGTACTTTCTCTCAAGATAAAAGAGCACCAGAAGTGGCGTTAGCGGTATCGAATTTTTATCAAAACCAACAACAGTTTGATGCGTTGATCACCTTCCTCACGGGGTTTGAGCGGTTTAGCGAAGCCTCTACAGAACAGCGGCTGACAGCTGAGCTGACAAGAGCTGGTGTTCTATACAATAAGGCCTTAGATGCTGATGGCTACACCTTTGCTGAGCGCGCTTATCGTAATGTGCTTTCTATTGCGGAGTCTGATCCCGAGTATGCGCTTAACACTAAACGAAAAATCGCTATCAACGCAGCCCTTGCTAATTCACTTTATCAGCAAGGTAAGAAGAGTGGTAAAAGTAAGCACGCACTTGATGCATATCTTAAGGTCTATGAAGAGTTCCCTTCAGACCCGCTTGCACCTGACGCCTTATTCAATGCAGCGAGTATTGCGGGGAGCACAGAGGATTGGGATCAAGCGGTCCGAACTCATCGTCTGTTTCAAGTCATGTTTCCAAAACATGAACTTCAAGCTACCGGTTTAACGCAATTAATTTATGCCTTGGAGCAAGAGGCGCTTTATATCGATGCAGCAGAGTCTTTGTTCGCACAAGCCAAGCAACAGAAAGCAATTGATGCAGCGCTGTCAGCAGAATCCGCTTATAAAGCTGCGCGATATTTTTCTGAGAATAGCGTTAAAGAAAAAGCAACCGAAGCCTATGAGTGGGTGCTCAAAGAGCACCCTAAACGTTACGATATTGGCATAGAAGCATTAGCATTTATGTTTGAAACGTCAGAAGTGGAAAGTGCGCATGAAAAAGCGTACGCAGTGCGCATAGCGGAATACGTCGAAGATAACAAACTCGATACCTCACGTGCGTTGACGCTCGGCGCGCAAGCAAGCCTATTTTTGGCCGAACAACAAAAAGCCCGCTTTACCGACATGTCATTGTCGCAACCGTTTGCGAAATCCTTACGCACAAAAACCAAGCAGCTAGATCAATGTACAGTTGCGTATAAACGCGTTGTGCAGTTTGGT
>NZ_LWFH01001211.1:0-37146 GCF_001635725.1 Oleiphilus sp. HI0066 | reverse complement strand
AACATATATATAGCTTTACTGTGCATCGTTACTATTCCACCTAACGCCGCCAGCATGGGCGAGGAGCGATAGCGACGAGTCCAGCGCAGCGAATATGGCTGGCCTTGTTAAGCCTTTTAAAAATCACCCGAAGCGCCTCCGCCATCTGAGCTGCCACCACCAAAACCATCTGAGCGATTCCCACTGGCCAAACCTTTAAATACTGAGATTATCAAGAAACCTGCCAAACCAAGTAGAACCCAAAACAACGCTGGATTTTTCTTTTTATCTATTACAAGTGCGATTATTAAAGAAATAAGAGCGCCAATACCTCCGAGAATATACCACTTGTACCAATCGAAGAATGAAACCTCAACTGTAGTAGCGTCCACTATTTTCTCTACCCCAAGTTCAATACCGTCGGTAAAGTATTCATCTTTTAAGAGCGGTGCGATATCGTTGTCGATTATTGACTTCATGATCTCGTCATAATGATCGGGGTAACCCGCACCAAGCTCTATTCTAATCTTTCGGTCGTCAGTTGATACCAAAAACAAAACACCATTGTTTTGAGCTCGATTACCTACCCCCCAATCATTGAACAAGCCAGTAGCAAAAGATTCCCATGAGTAGTCGCCTGTTTTGTATGAGCGATAACTTTCAATAGTTAAAACGGTTATCTCGACGCCACTGTAATACTCTACATCTTCGAGTTCTTCTCGAAGTTTCTCTATAACCTCAAATTCAATGATATCGGCATAATCATTAACGTATTCATTGTTTGCTTCTGGGTAAGAAGCAAAGCAAGCAAAGGGCAAAAATATTAGGTATACAACGAGAAGTAAGTTTCGATTCATGCAAAATTCCCTTTAGGCTTAACAGCTTACTATACGGAATTCCGTATAAACCGCAGAGGACAAAGCGTCTTCACGATCATCAAAATTCCATTTTTGTTTAATTGATTCCATCACTTAAAGAGCACCCTATCATTAGAAATCAAGATTCTTTTTGCGCAAAAAGAAGACTTGGGTTTACACGGGTCCGTATAAATCCAGAGGCAATTTTTTAAGTAATTGTTTTATAAAACAATATCAGAAGGAAGCCGTAAAAAGACAGACTTATCTCACGGGTTTCATAGGAAGCGATCACCTTAAATCTTCGTGATTCCATTACACCTGTAAATTTATATAGTTTTTGAGCTCATTATTTGATGGTTTTATTGTTAGGTCGCAGGAACTGTTTCGAGGCTTTTGCATTACCATGTGTCTGCACCTCTCTAGAAGTGAGCATTGGTCATGAGGGGTAGTTGGGTCGGCTTTTGTCTAGTTCCGAGCATTACACTTTAAACAATAGATTGCCGCCTTCGCGGCAATGACGGACTGGAACGAAGGGATAACCCCGTCGAGCGCGCAAGCGATCCGGGTCGCCTTTTGGGGTGTTGGGGTCTTTGGCGAGACAAAGACCCCGACCTGCCGTCGGCCAGCGCCGACAGGAAAAGAAGAGTTAAGTTAAAGCCATCCCAGAAAACGCCCAATGACAGGTATTATCTAGCCCCGTGCTTTCCGCCTAAACAATAGATGATGCGCTCCGCTTACCCTTCGGGCCGCACTAAAGTGCGTTCTGGCAAAGCCAGTGAGCAGTTTGAGCGCATATTTAACGCAGTATTTGCAATTGGAATAGCTTTGAATGAGTTTTTAAGCGCGGTGCTCAGAAGCTAAGTACTCCTCACTCTGCATCTCAAGCAGTCGACTCTCCGTTCGCTCAAACTCAAAACTCAATCGACCACCTTCATACAAGGCATGAATCGGCGCTGCAGCTGAAATAATCAGCTTTACGTTTCGATCATAGAATTCATCGATCAGATTGATAAAGCGTCGAGCTTGATCGTCATTCTCTGAGCCCATTGTTGGAACATCGCTCAAAATAACAGCATGGAACTCGCGCGCGAGCTCGATGTAATCATTCTGACTTCTTGGGCCATCACATAGCTCCTTAAAGTCAAACCACACTACGTCATCAGCATGACGCAGAGCATTCAGCGGTCGCCCATTGATCGTCAACAACAACCCATGCTCACCCGCTTCTACGGCAAGTTGAGAGAAATATTTCTCAAGATTGATATCTGCTTGCGCATCTAGAGGGTGATGGAATAGTTCAGCTTGCTGCAGAGTACGCAAACGATAGTCTGTTCCACCATCGACATTGACCACTTCGGTGTGTTTATTCACTAAGGCGATCGCTGGTAGGAAACGAGCTCTCTGCAAGCCGTCCTTATACAAGCCGTCAGGTACGATGTTTGACGTACAAACCAAACTCACACCGCGTGCAAACAAGGCTTCCATCAAGCCCGCAAGAATCATTGCATCACCGATATCAGAAACAAAAAATTCATCGAAACAAATGATGCGTGTTTCATCAGCTAAACGATCAGCAACAACCAATAGCGGGTCAGGCGTGTCGTTAAGCGTGGTCAGTTCAGCATGGACGCGCTGCATAAAGCGGTGAAAGTGAATACGCATCTTGCGATCAAAAGGTAGGCTTTCATAAAAGTTATCCATCAAGTAAGTCTTACCACGACCTACTCCGCCCCAAAAATACAAACCTTTTACGGGTTCGATATTCTTCTTTTTGAACTTCCCAAAAAAACGATAGGTTTTCTTTGCTCTTTGCTTCTCATCTTCGATCAGCGCGTCATACAAAGATTGCAGCTTTTCAACAGCCATACGCTGTGCTGGATCTTCCATAAATCCATCTTTTTGTAGATCACGTTCATATCGCTGAATAGGAGAAAGAGACGCTAAAGACATAAAACAACTCACCGTAAGGATTAAAGACAATCAAAGGATTGCAGCTACAATAAAAACGGCGCATATTCTGCCGTGATGCAAAGAGAAAGGCCAATATTTCTCATATTCTTGGAAAGCATACTGAGCAGTGTTGTCATGTAAGACAAAGGGTTTTAGTATCCAATCACGTCAATTAAAGAAACAAGCAGGTTATTTGTGACAGAAACGAGCATTCAAGTTATCGCAGCGTTAGGTTTATTTAGCTTAGGATTAGTTATCGGCGTTCTCGTGCAACGAAGCACTAAAGGCGATGGCCGAAAGATTGCTCGCCTCCAAGCAAAACTCAACGAAACCGAAGAACGCTTTACGCGTTATCAAGCTGATGTAACTGCCCATTTCATGGACACTGCACGCAAGGTGCAAACACTGAATAAAAGCTACAAAGACGTTCACGAACAACTTGCGAGTGGTGCTCGTAAGTTGTGCGAAGATGACGAGATAGAAAGCGTGTTATCGCTAAGCTTCAACGCAAGCAAAACGCCCTCTCACCGAGGCCACACGATCGACATAGCTAATAATGACGTTACACCACCAATGGATTACGCACCGAAAGATAAGCCTGAAGAAGAAGGTACGCTGTCTGAGGGTTATGGCTTTGAAGGGCAACAAAATGCGCCTAATGAATTTAACGAAGATTTAGAGCAGCAATATAAAGGCGAAGAACAAAAACGCCCAACGTCTGACGCTTAAGCGTCAGACTGGATTATCGATATCAACAAAAACGAAATCGAGATCAAACTTATCCTGTAAATACTCACCTAGCGCTTTTGCGCCATATCGTTCGGTAGCATGATGGCCAGCCGAGATATAAGCCACTCCCGTTTCACGCGCAATGTGCACAGTCGGTTCTGAAATCTCACCACTGATATATGCATCTACACCAAGCGCTACCGCCTTATCAATCATGCTCTGCGCACCACCGGTACACCAAGCAACCGTTTTGATTTCTTTATCTGAAGCACCAATACTCAGCGCATCACGTCCCAACACAGCGCTCACATGCTTAGTTAAATCGCTTAACACCATAGGTGTTGGTAGAGAACCCACTAACCCAACACTAAACTTATTATCTGGTTCCATCCCGCCGCTGGTTTCGAAACCAAGCAAACGACCTAACTCAGCATTATTGCCCAGTGTAGGATGCACATCTAGCGGAAGGTGATACGCAAATAGATTAATATCGTGATCAAGTAAGGCCTTAATTCGATTGCGCTTAATACCCGTAATAGCCTCTGACTCACCTTTCCAGAAGTAACCGTGATGAACCAAGATCGCATCGGCGTTTTCTTTGATGGCAACATCAATTAGGTCTTGAGACGCAGTCACACCACCGACGATTTTTGAAATCTGACTAGCACCTTCGACTTGAAGACCATTTGGGCAATAGTCTCGAATGCTCGAGATACTGAGAAGGTCTGCTAAATATTTCTCTAACTCAATACGTTCGATCATTTCTTGCCCTCCGAAATCCCTAAGCCAATGCTTTCTTAAGCGCCACAATCATTTCTTCGTTTTGCTGGACGGTACCGACCGTTAATCGCAAACACTCAGCTAGTAGAGGATGCCCTCCATCCAAACACTTTATGAGCACGCCCTGAGTCTTCATTGCTTCAAAAACACTTCGTGCTCCACCATTACTGCAGCGCACGAGCACGAAATTCGCTTCGCTAGGGAAAACTTCCAGACCATCAATATCCGCCAAGGAAGCGAGTAACTCAGATCGAGCAGTCTTAAGCAACTCACATTGAGCCGCTAGTTTGTCGTAGTGCTTGATAGCTAAACTAGCACTGGCCTGTGTTAACACATTGATATTGTATGGCAAACGAAGCTTCTCAAATTCATTAAGCCAAGTACTGCTACCCACCATGAAGCCAAGGCGCAAACCTGCTAAACCGACCTTCGAGAAGGTTCGCATTACAACTACATTTGGGTAACGCGACACGTAAGACAATAAATCACTATCGGTAAATGCCATGTAGGCTTCATCAAGCACAACAAGGCCATTTGCGGCGTCGATAATTGCCTGCAAATCTTCTTCAGAGAACACATTGCCTGTCGGGTTATTGGGCGCAGCTAAAAAAATAACGGCTGGGTCATGCTCTTGAATTGCCGATAAGGTAGCGGCTAGATTAATTGAGAAATCGGCGTTCAGATCCACGCCAGTGTATGGCACACCAACAAAAGCCGAGATCATTTTGTACATCACAAAACTTGGCTCAACTGCCAACACGCCACGTTCAGGTGTAGCAAGCGCCATAGCTAGGATTTGGATAATTTCATCGGACCCGTTACCAAGCAATATGTCCAAATCAAAACCTGATTGCTCATGCAAAGCATCTAGCTTTAACAACTCGCGGATGCCTGCCTTTAACTCCGCGCAAGACGGATCAGGATAACGATTAACATCCAAACCTTTAAGTGTTTCGAACCATTCTTGTTGTAATTCACCGGGCCATAGATTGGGATTTTCCATGGCATCCATTTTCAACAAACCGGAAGAATCTGGAACATGATAAGAGTGCATCGCCCTGATTTCAGGTCGAACCAAGGTTTCAACAAGTGCTGCACTTTGAAGAGGAAGAGAATTAGACATATAACTACCTGCTTAAGGCTTGGCGTAGGCGTCGATCCTGTCATCACGACGCCCTATCAAATTTATTCTTTAATACGATATTCCGCAGAACGTGCGTGCGCTTCAAGACCTTCTCCGCGCGCCAATACAGACGCTACCTTGCCTTGATCACTCGCCCCTTGCTCAGAGAAGTAGATCAACGATGAGCGTTTCTGGAAGTCATACACACCTAGAGGAGATGAAAAACGCGCGGTTCCCGAAGTTGGTAGAACGTGGTTTGGCCCGGCGCAATAATCGCCTAAGGCCTCAGCCGTATAACGCCCCATAAAGATCGCCCCTGCATGCTTAATATGCTGAGCTAAGGCTTCTGGATCTTCAACCGACAACTCTAAGTGCTCTGGCGCGATGGTGTTACTAACTTCAGCCGCTTGCTCAAGAGATTCAACCTGAATTAATGCCGCTCTATCCTCGATGGATGCACGAATAATATCTTTGCGCTCCATGCCATCGATTAGCTTATTGATACTAGATTCGACAGCATCGAGATAATCAGCATCGTCTGAGATCAAAATTGATTGCGCATTTTCGTCGTGTTCTGCTTGAGAGAACAGATCCATCGCAATCCAATCAGGGTCGGTCTTACCGTCACAAATAACAAGAATCTCGGAAGGACCTGCGATCATATCAATACCGACTTGGCCAAAGACTTCACGCTTCGCTGTGGCAACAAAGATGTTTCCTGGGCCAACAATTTTATCAACCGCTGGAATCGTCTCTGTACCATACGCTAATGCTGCAACAGCTTGTGCACCACCGATCGTGAATACGCGATCTACGCCACAGACAGCTGCAGCCGCCAGCACAAGCTGATTCACCTCGCCGCCTGGAGTAGGCACCACCATCACGACTTCTTCAACACCAGCAACCTTCGCTGGAATCGCATTCATCAACACAGATGATGGATAAGCCGCTTTACCACCCGGAACGTACAATCCAGCACGATCTACAGGCAAAACTCGTTGACCAAGTTTGGTACCATCCGCCTCAGTAAATTCCCAAGAACTGCCACCCTGCGCTTGTTTTTCATGATAACTACGTACACGCGCTGCAGCTTGTTGCAGAGCTTCGCGTTGATCCGTAGGCAAGCCTTCTAAAGCTTCTTGCAAACGAGATTGAGGCATTTCAAGTTCTGACAATGCGCTAGCTCCAACTTGATCGAAGCGATTCGTCAACTCAAGAACAGCTTCGTCGCCGCGCTTACGCACATCTGAGATAATATCTTTAACTGTACGATGCACAGACTCATCAAGCGCCTCATCCCAAGCGACTAGATCTGCCAGCTTGTCATTAAAATCCGAATCTTTCGAACTTAAGCGTTTGATAGTTAACATAAAATCTCCAAAAACAACTTCTATTTCTCAACAACTACAGGCGTTTCTCAACAGCCTTTGCAAGCAACTCAATAATTGGTTGGATTTGTGCGTGCTTCATTTTCATAGACGCACGATTAACAACTAAGCGAGTACTAATATCGTGAATATGTTCGCGTGGCTCTAGACCATTGGCTTTGAGCGTGTTTCCTGTATCGACGATATCAACGATCTCATCAGCAAGATCAAGTATCGGAGCGAGTTCCATTGCACCATACAATTTAATTATGTCGGCTTGAACGCCCTGTTCCGCGTAAAACTTCTTCGCCAAATTAACGAACTTCGTTGCAACTCGAATTCGACCGGCTGGCGTGTCTTCGCCTTTCTTACCGGCTGTCATCAAACGACACTTAGCAATATGCAGATCTAAAGGCTCATACAAACCTTCAGCGCCGTGCTCCATTAGCACGTCTTTACCTGTCACACCGATATCAGCACCACCATACTGAACATAAGATGGAACATCAGTCGCGCGAATAATAATGAACTTAATATTTTCTACCGTTGTATCAAAAATTAGCTTACGACTAGAGCTTAAGTCCTCTAGAGGCTCAACACCCGCTTCCGCTAACAACGGTAAGGTTTCTTTCAAAATACGCCCTTTAGATAGAGCGATGATCAATGAATCAGACATTCTTTAAATCCGCTATGCAATCAATAAAACCGAGCATTAACCCGGTAGACGCTGGATTTTACCGCCCAGCAATTGCAGTTTTTCTTCAATACATTCGTAACCACGATCGATGTGGTATATGCGATCAACTAAGGTGTTTCCATCAGCCAGTAATCCTGCGATTACAAGACTTGCAGAAGCACGCAAATCTGTTGCCATAACCGGCGCTGCATGAAGTTTTTCAACGCCTGTAATAATCGCAGTGTTGCCTTCGACCTTAATATCAGCGCCCATACGCTGTAGCTCTTGCACGTGCATGAAACGATTTTCAAAAATTGTTTCGGTAATTGAGCCTGAACCTTCAGCGACGCAATTCATTGATACGAATTGCGCTTGCATATCCGTGGGAAAAGCAGGATAAGGCGCTGTTTTAACCGAAACTGCTTTCGGACGTTTACCCTTCATATCTAGTTCGATCCAGTCTTCACCCGTTGTGATTTCTGCACCCGCTTCTTCAAGCTTAACTAATACAGCATCTAGTAAATCTGCTCGTGTATCTTTTAGTTTAACGCGACCGCGTGTTGCTGCTGCTGCAACGAGGTATGTTCCAGTCTCTACACGATCCGGCATTACGTCATAATGCGTGCCTTTTAGGCTCTCGACACCTTCCACTTCAATAACATCAGTACCATGGCCTGTGATCTTGGCACCCATTGCGATCAAGCATTCTGCCAAATCGACAACTTCTGGCTCTCTCGCAGCGTTTTTCAGGATCGTTTTGCCTTCAGCAAGCGCAGCAGCCATTAATAAGTTTTCAGTACCTGTTACGGTGATGACATCGAATACGATGGTTGCGCCTTTCAAGCGTCCATTTGAGCTTGCCTTGATATAGCCATCTTCAACTACTATATCCGCACCCATTGCCTGCAAACCTTTGATGTGCAGATCAACAGGTCGACTACCAATTGCACATCCGCCTGGTAACGAAACATGTGCTTTACCGAAATGAGCTAGCAAAGGACCAAGCACCAAGATAGAGGCGCGCATAGTTTTGACTAGATCATAGGGCGCAGTTAAGTCTTGAATCGTTGTCGCATTGACTTCGACGCTCAATTTCTCGTCAATCAATAACTCAACGCCCATACGTCCCATCAATTCAATCATCGTGGTGATGTCATGAAGATGTGGCAAGTTGCCAATCGAAACAGGTTCATCGGCGAGCAAAGTTGCCGCGAGAATTGGTAAGGCTGCGTTTTTTGCGCCAGAGATGCGAATTTCGCCATCTAACGCGACACCGCCGCCAATCATTAATTTATCCATAGTTGCCTTGTCGTTTTAACTCGAATCGCTTAGCTGTTTTGTTCAGCCCATTCTTCAGGAGTGTAGGTTTGCATAATCACCGCGTGGATCGTTCCATCAACGATATGAGCATTTAAACATCCGTAAACGAGTTGTTGCCTTTTTACTTTATTGAGGCCTGCGAACTCTTGACCAACAGCTCTGAGCTGATAGTGATAACCATCTGTTTCAACAACGACATCCATTTCAGGGTATTGCGCTTTGACGAGCGCTTCAACTTCGCTTGCTTGCATACAAACAACCTGTAAATCTTAAAAATATAGAGAAGAATCGGCCGCGTATGATACAGGATTCACAGCAAGCACTAAAGAAGAAGCTAAGAATTTAGCTTTAAAAGAAAAGAAAGGCCTAATGGCTGAAAATAAACTCCATGCCGCCTACTCGCGCCATATCGAATAAACGAGACGGAGCATTAACAAAATTAAGCTCAACACCGCATTGCTTTGCCGTGCGCAAGAGGCACAAACAGAGTGAAAGTACTTCACTATTGAATGTAGTCAGGTTTTCTAAATTAAGCGACATTGCTGCTGCAGAAGAGGATTTAACATACTCTTCAAGCTGCGTTCTCGCTTCAATAGTTTGTCCACGATCAAACTCGCCGCTTAATACAAGCTCGCTATCTGACATCGAAACCTGAAACATTAGCTCTCTTGCACCTCAGCCTGACTTGCAACAACTTCATCTACATCAATATTTAAATCGACTGACCAGTTGGCAATAACCTCATCTACGTCTCCTTTGCGCAAACGCATTTGAGCTTCGAACTTATCTCTGAAAGCCAAACCTATATTGATACCAAAAACAATAACGTTCTCCATCAACCATTGATCGCTTTTGTTTTTGTACATTGAATACGTTACTGGGTAGACATTTCCGCTTTGCGTAATCACTTCCATATCGACGGAAGCACGCTTATCACTGCGAGGATTCATCGTTGCCTTAACCACCTTCATATTGAAGGATCCTTGCTCGATAATAGCTCTCGTATAACTCTGAAATAAACTTGACTTAAAAGCTTCGACAAAGCGATTACGCTGATCTTTATCTGCACGTTTTGCATATTTTCCCATCACGCGCGCAGCAATTCGACGAAAATCGATAATACCACTGATAGCCTTTTCCATGTTCGCGTAGAACACTTCTGGGTTTGTTTCGTAACCCTCTTTTTCCGCTTCAAAGGTCGCCAATATCTGAGCAACATTTTGCTCAACCGCTTGCTTTACAACATCCGATTCATCCGCATGAACCTTAGCTGTGAACATGGCAACGAGAAGGAAAACAATACCCGCCAATCGTGCACTAAACATATTTTATCTCTTAAATGTCTGCTTGACCCGATGCGAATGCACCGATCAATTTTTCAAGATTTAAGGCTGACTGCGTATCAAAAATAGTATCGCCGTCTTGCAGATACTCTTCATCAGCACCAACACTTATTGCGACAAACTTATCTCCTAACAACCCAGAGGTTTGAATTGACGCAACACTATCAGTCGTCAAGTTATCGACTTCGGCGTAAATTTCCATTTCCACCAAAGCCATTGCAGATTCTTTATCAAGACTTACATCGCTCACGCGACCTATCGCCACACCAGCCATCGAGACACGTCCACGAACAGACAGACCACCCAGATCATCAAATTGGGCATAGACTTTGTACGAGTCTTTTTGTGAATCGAGCGACAGGCCACTAACTTGCAGTGCGAGAAATATCAGAGCGGCCATTCCTGCGACCATAAACAATCCCACAACTAATTCGACTGATTTGTTATACATACATATTCTCATTTAGTTCCATCAAAGCGATCTTTACAGACCACCGAACATCACTGCAGTAAGCAGAAAGTCTAGACCAAGGATAGCTAATGACGAATAAACGACCGTTTTGGTCGTCGCATTACTAATTCCTTCAGAAGTTGGAATCAGATCATAACCTTGAAAAACCGCGATCCAAGTTACAACCAAACCAAACACTACAGCTTTTATCATGCCATTGAGCACGTCAGCATCAAACTCAACTGCCGACTGCATATTTGACCAGAACGCACCATCGTATACGCCTAACCAGTCGACACTCACAAGCATCCCACCGAAAATCCCAACTGCGCTAAAAATTGCAGCTAGTATTGGCAAAGAAATAAAACCCGCCCAAAAACGCGGTGCAATAATATGACGCATCGGGTCAACACCCATCATTTCAAGACTCGATAACTGCTCCGTTGCTTTCATCAACCCGATCTCTGCCGTTAAAGCAGAACCAGCTCGCCCAGCAAAAAGAAGCGCAGTCACGACAGGCCCCAACTCCCTTACAAGTGTTAACGCGACCATTTGCCCTACCGCTTGCTCTGAGCCGTAGTCCACCAAAATGCTATAGCCCTGAAGGCCGATAACCATGCCGATAAACATGCCAGAAACAATGATAATAATGAGAGAGAGCACCCCGACCTGATAGAACTGTTTCACCAACAGCCCCGTCCCTTTACGAGTGAAACTTAAGCCCATAATGGCGCGCAATAAAAACACGCCTGAACGACCGAGAGCCGAAATAAATTCAATACCTGTACGCCCGAGCTTTTGAATGGACTTAACCACGACTACCCCCTAAACCGAGCAGGTCTGAATCATCCACACCAAGCAAGTCATCTTTATAATCTCGCGCAGGAAAATGAAATGGCACAGGCCCGTCAGGTAAACCGTTAACAAATTGCTTAACTAAGGCAGAATCAGAACGACGTAATTCTTCAGGAGAGCCCGCTCCAATCACGCGACCATCGGCAATAACAATCGCGTGATCACAAATACTCAATGACTCAGCAATATCATGAGAAACAAGAACGCTCGTTAGGCCTAGGGTGTCGTTTAATAAACGAATTAGCTGCACAAGAACTCCCATTGCGATCGGGTCCTGCCCCGCAAAAGGCTCGTCATACATAATTAAGGCAGGATCAAGAACGATTGAACGCGCGAGAGCAACACGACGAGTCATACCTCCAGAAAGCTCTGAAGGCTTCATATCACGCGCACCACGCAAACCCACAGCATTGAGCTTCATGATCACGATGTCACGAATCATATCCTCAGGAAGTTTAGTGTGGGCACGCAAAGGAAACGCGACGTTTTCATAGACGGTCAGATCAGAAAAAAGCGCCCCACTCTGAAAAAGCATGCCCATTTTGGCGCGCGCTTTAAATAACTCGTCGCGACCTAAGGTTTGGAAGTCTTGGCCATCTACCAATACTCGACCACCCTCTGGTCGCAGCTGACCACCAATGAGCTTGAGGAGTGTTGTTTTACCAATACCACTAGGCCCCATAATCGCCGTCACTTTTCCTCTCGGAATGCTCAGACTGAGGCCATTGAAGATTTTTCTATACCCGCGGGAGAAGCTAAGATTTTCGACTTCTATATAGGAGGACAAGCGATTTCCTAATTTATTCTAGTGTTCCTTTGAGGCGTCTGATTGTAGCGACCTCAAGAAAGCATTTACAAGTAAAAACTAAACAAAGCAATTACAGGTCTTATTACTTGCACTGTACCGGTAAGTCTCGCAAAATGCGCGCTTTAACAAAACCTTATAAGAGCAATACCCATTGTTAGTATTCAGTTTAGCCGTAATTATCGGTTTGATAATTTTAATTTGGAGTGCGGACAAATTTGTTGAAGGTGCGGTAGCCACGGCACTCAACCTTGGCATGACACCGATGCTTGTTGGTCTAACCATCGTCGCATTTGGCACATCCGCTCCCGAGCTTATCGTATCAGGCATGGCAGCCCTCGAAGGAGCCAGCACACTCGCCGTTGGAAACGCTTTCGGCTCCAACATTGCGAACATAGCACTAGTGCTCGGTGTAACTACGCTCATTTCTGCTATTCCGATTAAGCTCGGAATACTAAAAATTGAACTACCTATACTTTTGATCGCAACAGCGCTCGCAACGATTGTTATCATTGACGGCCTGCTCGATTTCAACGATGGCTTGATCCTTATTGGCATACTCCTCATCTCGCTCATCGCACTCGCTAAACTCTCTTCCTCTTCTTCAGAATTACCTGAGGAAGTACAAGACAATGAACCCATGGCTCAAACCAAAGCGATCACGATTTTGGTCGGAAGCATTGCAGCCCTTATCTTAAGTTCAAGAATGCTCGTTTGGGGGGCAAGTGGCATAGCAAGTTCGCTTGGAATTAGCGATTTGATCATCGGTTTAACCATTGTCGCGATAGGTACAAGCTTGCCCGAATTAGCGGCATCGATTGCTAGCGCATTGAAGGGTCACCATGACCTTGCTCTTGGCAATATCATCGGCTCTAACTTATTTAACCTACTCGCAGTGCTAGCCATCCCAGCACTGATTGCACCGCCATTTATCGAGCAAGCAAACTTGATTCGCGACTATGGATTCATGTTCACGCTCACTTTCGGCCTTGCTCTTGTATGTTTTATCAACCACCTCTTTAAACGAGAGAAAATTGGAAAACTTGCCGGCACAGTGATGCTAAGCAGCTATATTATCTACCTATTCGTTCTTTATCAGGATTCAGCCAGCACAATTGCATGAATTATATAGACTCTGGAAAACGTACAATTGAAATCGAGCGCGATGCAGTAAACGCTTTGCTCGAACGAATCGATAGCTCATTCGAAAAAGCTTGTGAGTTAATGCTTCAGTGCTCTGGCCGAATTGTTGTGACAGGCATGGGCAAATCAGGTCATATCGCCAACAAAATTGCAGCCACTTTAGCAAGCACAGGCACACCTGCATTTTTCGTTCACCCCGGTGAAGCAAGCCATGGCGATCTAGGCATGATCACCAAACAAGATGTTGTGCTTGCCATTTCTAACTCGGGCCAGACGGAAGAAGTGGTAACTATTCTTCCTCTAATCAAACGCATGGGCGCGCCACTCATCAGCATGACAGGCAAGCAAAGCTCCGCACTCGCGACAGCTAGTGATGTTTCATTAGATATAAGCATCAGCAAAGAAGCTTGCCCCCTGGGACTTGCCCCAACATCAAGTACAACCGTGACGCTAGCCCTTGGTGACGCGCTTGCTGTTGCACTTCTTGAAGCTAGAGGCTTTTCAGAAGAAGACTTTGCCTTCTCTCATCCAGGCGGAAGCCTTGGGCGTAAGTTGCTATTGACTGTGGAGCAACTGATGCACACAGGTGACAGAATTCCAGAAGTCAGCCCTGCTACACCCCTGACCGAAGGGCTATTTGAAATATCGGATAAAGGCTTTGGCCTCACAGCGATTGTGAATGATGCTAACGAGATTCAAGGCCTCTTCACAGACGGCGACCTTCGACGCGCCTTTGATGACAAGCTAGATCTTCACAACACAGAGATCTCAAAAGTAATGACCAAGAACTGCAAAACGATTCAGTCTAAGGCGCTCGCCGCCGAAGCATTGCAAGTCATGGAAGAATACAAGATCACAGGGCTTTTGGTATCTGATGAAGAGAACAAACTAGTTGGCGTGATCCATATGCACGACCTTTTGAAAGCGGGTGTCGTATGAACCATTCAATAAACGAAGCAGCGAAAAATGCTGCAAACAAGATCAAACTTTTAGGTCTCGACGTTGATGGCGTATTAAGCGACGGAAAAATTGTTTTTTCTGCTCAAGGCGACGAGCTAAAAGCGTTTTGCACACTCGACGGCCACGGCATTAAGCTCCTCCAACAAAACGGTATTGAAGTTGCCATTATTACGGGCAGGAACTCGCCTCTTGTCGCCCGCAGAGCAAGAGACTTAGGTATCAAGCATTTAGTTCAAGGACGCGAAGACAAAAAGATTGCACTTGATGATATTCGCCAAGAATTGGGACTCGACTGGGAGCAATGCGCCTATATGGGAGATGATTTGCCTGACCTATCTGCCATCAAGCACTGCGGCCTTGGCATCACCGTCCCGAACGCGCATAGCTTTGTGAAAGAACATGCAGACATGTGCACACAAACAAGCGGAGGCCATGGCGCCGTAAGAGAGGCATGCGACTTCATACTATCAGCGCAAGGTTTACTCGACGACATTCATCAATCATTTTTAAAAAAGTGATATGAGCAAAACCTTTAAACGATCAAAATTCTCATTATTGGCGGTCATCTTACTGGTCGGGGTAAGCCTGTTCTACACCAGCGACATTACACAAACTGAGACGCCAGAACTATTCAGCAATGAAAAGAAACCTTTTGCTTTCGCTAACAATACCTACCTACGGGAATTCGGAGAATCAGGCGAACTAGAACTAGAAGTCAAAGCAGATAAGTCTCTCTACTTTAAAGATGATGCCCTGATTACGACAGAATCTCCAACCATTTGGTATACCAATGAGCAAGGCGACAAATTAAGACTTAACGCAGAATCAGGGCAATTTAACGCCGATACTGGAAACCTATATCTAGAGGATCGGGTCAAGCTTTCTCGTACTAGCTCAGAAGGACAAATCACAACAATCCTTACCCAAGACCTGAATATCGATACACGCAATGACTTTATATCTACTGATCGCGAAGTTAGTATTACTCAGGATAAAAGCACGCTTAAATCTATCGGATTAGAAGCATCGCTCAACGATCGAAAAATCGAACTCTCTCAACGCGTTAGAGGTATTTATGACTTGGCGAATTAATAGCCTAGCTCTAGTCACTTTATTTTTACTCACTGCCACGCACAATGCTCACAGCATTGACGTAGATCGAACCCAACCTATTGAAATTGAATCCGACAGTGCCGTGATCGATGATTCACAGGGTTTTTCGACCTATCGCGGCAACGTTATCATTCGCCAGGGTTCGACAACACTCACCGCAGATAACATCAGTGTTTTTGCTCGTGAACGCGCCGTAACACAAATCATTGCGAATGGTACACCCGCGACATTCAAGCAAACAGACGCCAGTAGCAATATTCAAAACACCAGCGGCCAAGCTGAACAAATCACGTATAAAGCAAAAGATGCTGTTTTGATTTTTAACGGCAACGCCACACTCGCCCAGGACACCAATTCGTTTTCCGGAAATCGCATTGAATACGACATCATGGACAAAGCAATTCGCGCCAAAGGGGATCAAGATAGTGGCAAACGAGTGAAGATTCAGTACTTCCCTCAAGCATCTGAGCCTTCAAGTGAAAACTCCGATTCACAAACCAACGACAATCTAGACCAAGCGAATCCTAATGAAGACACTTCAAGCTAAGCATCTTGCTAAAGCCTACAAAAAACGACAAGTTGTTATCGACGTATCGCTTGAAATCAAAACAGGACAAATTGTTGGCTTGCTTGGTCCGAACGGCGCGGGTAAGACTACCTGCTTTTACATGATCGTTGGCCTAGTATCCAAGGATAAGGGCCAAATCCTCATTGATGACAGAGACATTAGCAACATGCCAATGCATGGGCGCGCAAAAGCCGGTATTGGTTACTTACCACAAGAAGCATCAATATTTCGAAAACTTACTGTATATGAAAATATTCTGAGCGTTCTGCAAACGAGAAAAGAATTAAGCAAGGCCGAACAACGCGAAAAAGCCGATCAATTACTAAAAGAATTTCATATAGAACATATTCGCGACAGCCAAGGTATGGCTTTATCCGGGGGCGAGCGCCGTCGCGTCGAGATTGCGAGAGCTCTCGCAATGGAGCCAGATTTCATTCTACTAGATGAACCTTTTGCAGGGGTTGATCCAATTTCAGTAAGCGACATCAAGCAAATAGTGCGACAAGTTCGCGACCGAGATATTGGCGTACTTATCACCGACCACAACGTGAGAGAGACCTTAGACATTTGCGAACAAGCCTATATTGTTGGCAATGGACACATCATTGCATCAGGCTCGTCTGAGCAAGTATTAGAGAACAAAAAGGTGCGCGAGGTTTACCTTGGCGATGAATTTACAATTTAAAACCAAATTCCCTGTGCAATTACCAGTGAAAAAAGGTTTAACTAAGTTCATCAAAAACTCGTTCAAATTCTTCTCGGAAGTTCTTAAAATAGAAGATATGACATTACGTGCTGGACAAGCACATAGAGAATTCGTTCGACAATGACAAAAACACTGAAAAAGTTAGGATGACCGACTGATGGTAATGAAGGCATCCCTACAACTCAAAATGGGGCAAAGTCTTACAATGACGCCCCAGCTGCAGCAGGCTATTAAACTGCTTCAGCTATCGACTCTAGATCTTCAGGCGGAAATCCAAGAAGCATTGGAATCAAACCCAATGCTAGAAATGATTGAAGACAGTCCTGAGACGCCAAATAGCGAGTCAGAGCAAAATTCAAAAAATGAACAATCTAGCGAAGTATCAAATTCAGAAGTCGAGCCATCACGAGATCTTCACGAAAGCGAACGCGATGAATTTAGCGATTCGATACCAACCGATTTACCTGTCGATACTGCATGGGAAGACATCTACCAAACAAGTGGCCCAGCAAGCTCTGGCACAATGCCAGATGAGAACGACAGCGATTTCGAAAGCAGAAATTCAATTAGCGAGTCTCTGAATGATCACCTGCTATGGCAACTTAATCTAACACCATTTTCTGACCGCGATCGTTTAATTGCAGAAACAATTATTGATGCGATTGACATGGAAGGCTATCTACAAAATACCATTGAAGATATTCATCAAGGTCTATTTAACGAAGAAGATGAAGATCCAGTCGAACTAGAAGAAGTTCACGCAGTTCTGAAGCGTGTTCAACATTTTGACCCAGCAGGCGTGGGCGCAAAAGACCTTCAAGAATGTCTAATGCTTCAGTTACGTCAACTAGATCCCGACACTGAGTGGCTACCGCAAGCCAAGCTTGTCGTCAGCCACTATATCAATCTGCTGGGTAGTCGCGATTACGCACAGCTCATCAGAAGAAGTCGTCTTAAAGAAGACGATTTGAAAGAAGTTCTTCGCTTGATCCAATCGCTAAACCCTCGCCCAGGCGAGTCAGTGATTCAAGCGGAACCAGAATACGTTGTTCCCGACGTCGTGGTGAAAAAGGTAAATGGGCGCTGGAAAGTAGAGCTCAATCCAGAAATCGCACCTAAGATTCGCGTAAACAACAGCTACGCTGGCTTTATAAAACGTGCAGATAATAGCAACGACAACAACTTCATGAAGGACCAACTTCAAGAAGCTAAGTGGTTTATAAAAAGCCTCCAAAGCAGAAACGAGACTTTGCTCAAAGTTGCAAGCAAAATTGTTGCACATCAACAAGGCTTTTTAGACTATGGTGAAGAAGCAATGAAACCGCTTATTCTCCATGATATAGCCCAAGCAGTTGATATGCATGAATCCACAATTTCTCGCGTAACAACGCAAAAGTATATGCACACACCGCGTGGCATCTTTGAGCTGAAGTACTTCTTCTCAAGCCATGTTGGGACGACTTCTGGCGGCGAATGCTCATCGACGGCAATACGCGCTATCATTAAAAAATTAATTGCTGCTGAAAATCCTAAGAAACCTCTTAGCGACAGCAAAATTGCAGACCTACTCAAAGATCAAGGCATTAACGTTGCTCGCCGTACTATTGCAAAGTACCGCGAAGCGATGTCAATCCCGCCTTCTAACGAAAGGAAGCGTTTAATGTAAGAAGCTGTATATTCGCAAGACTTGTTAGAAGCATCCGCGGAAATTTCTTCCGCAAAAAACCAACAAGGAGACATTTATGCAAGTAAACATCACCGGTCACCACGTTGAACTAACAGATTCAATGAAAAACTACGTTACTGACAAGCTAGAGAAGCTTGAGCGTCACGTGGACGGTATAACAAATGTGCAGGTCACCCTTTCAGTGGAAAAGCTAAGACAAATTGCGGAAGCCACACTTCACATTAGCGGCGCAGACATTCACGGTACTGCAGAAGACGAAGATATGTATACATCTATCGATAAGCTTATAGACAAGCTTGATCGACAGATACTGAAACACAAAGAAAAACAAGTTGCGCGCTCGCATGGGGCCGTGTAGCTACTCGTAGTATTGGAAGAAAAATGAACGAAGGTTCAATTACTATTAGCTCTATTCTTGTTCCGGGACTGACTCGCGTCAGTTTCCCGGGCACTAGCAAGAAAAAAACACTAGAGCATATCGCAGCTGCAATTTCACAAGAAATCCCCGAGCTGTCTGAAGAAGATTTATTCGAAAATCTAATTGCCCGTGAGAAATTAGGTAGCACTGGAATCGGACAAGGAATTGCCATCCCTCACAGCAGAATGTTGAGATGCTCAAAAGTCATAGGCGCATTATTTACACTTGAACAAGATATCGCGTTTGACGCAATCGACAACCAACCAGTTAATCTACTGTTTGTTCTGATCGTTCCTAAAGAAGCAAGCAGCGAACATTTAGAGTTACTTAGCCAAATAGCGGAAAGATTTAATGACTCTTCTTTTTGCAATAAACTACGTGCTGCATCATCTGATTCTGAGCTTTATACGTTAATGACTGAAAGCTAACTGCCTTACTGTGGAGGCACCATGAAACTCGTAATTATTAGTGGCCGATCGGGCTCAGGTAAGAGTACTGCCCTCCATGTTTTAGAAGACTTAGGCTATTACTGCATCGACAACCTACCTGTCGGTTTGCTCTTAGAGCTTGGCTCACAATCAGCAAGACAAACAGATGAGCGCTTGGCAAAAGTTGCCGTGAGCATTGATGCCCGCAACCTACAAAGCGGCATAGAAAACTTCCCTGCTTTTTATCAAGCCTTTCAAAATCAGAATATCGAAACAGACATTATCTTTCTTGACGCGGATAGCGAAACACTCATAAAGCGCTTTCATGCGACACGAAGAAAACACCCTTTAAGCTCTCCCGACATTTCCTTAAGCGAAGCCATCAACAAAGAGAGCGTTTTATTAGAACCCATTTCCAGGCAGGCTGACCTCAATATAAATACAAGCGACATGTCTTTGTATGAATTGCGTGACCATATCAAACTACGAGTAGCAGGCAGAGCTACACAAGAAATGGCCCTACTATTCCAATCGTTTGGATTCAAACACGGCGTGCCTAGCGATGCAGATTATGTTTTTGACGTTCGATGCCTCCCTAATCCGTACTGGGACCCATCTCTACGCGTATTCACGGGGCTCGACAAACCTGTTGAAGATTTCTTAAGTTCACATTCAGAAGTCGAGGAAATGGAGTCTTCAATTATTACTTTCCTCGACAAGTGGATTGATCAATTCGCCTCAAATAACCGCAGCTATATGACAATTGCCATTGGCTGCACAGGCGGCCAGCATCGTAGCGTTTATTTATGCGAAAAAATCGGAGCATACTTTAAGCAATCTCACAAAAGCGTGTTGATTCGCCACAAAGAACTATCCGCTCCAATGAAAACCCAATAAAATAAATTCTAAGAAAACACTGAGACTTCAAAGGGAATCGAATGCTTCGCGAAACTGTCGAAATTATCAATGATCTTGGACTGCATGCCCGAGCAGCAGCCAAATTCGTGGAATGCACCGGTCATTTTGAAAGCAGTTTTACCATCACAAAAGACGATAGAGAAGTTGACGGAAAAAGCATCATGTCTGTCATGATGCTTGCAGCCAGCAAGGGCACCCAGATAACGATTACTGTTGATGGCGCGGATGAAGAGCAAGCCATGAATGCCTTGAAAACATTGATCAATAATCGGTTTGATGAAGAAAGTTAACTCTAATTCGTTATAACTTATCCTATTAAGCCATTGTTTTCTTAAGAAATTAATCAACCGATCTGCACGCCATACGCTATACTCATAGCTTAAACAAACTTTCGGCGTTCCCATGGCAAGCTACTCTAACAATCAGACACCAGAGCAACACTGGCGCTCCATTTCGGATGCCATTGAAGCCGGCTCTCTGAAGCAAGTAGCTCGCATTATTAATAAGAGCTTATCGACGAGCGATGTCGCTCACCTCATCGAGTCTTCTCCACCTAAACAGCGTAATATTATTTGGCAGCTCGTCGATGATGATTATCGCGGAGAGGTTCTTCAAGACCTAAGCGAAGACGTCCAAGCCTATTTCTTGAGCAAGTTAAATGCGCAAGAACTTATCGACGCCACCGAAGATCTCGATACAGATGACCTAGCAGACATACTGCAGAACCTACCTGAAGCTGTCATTGGCGAAGTCCTAGACTCCATGGACAGCCAAGACCGGGAACGTGTCGAGGAAGTCCTCGCCTACGAGGAAGATACTGCCGGTGGCCTGATGAACACCGACACGGTAACTATCCGTGCGGACATCACAATGGACGTTGTTCTGCGCTACTTGCGAAGACACCGAAGCCTACCCGAGATGACAGATAGTCTTCTCGTTGTTAGCCGAAATGGTGTTTTGGTCGGTATCCTTCCACTAACTACGATGTTGGTATCTAGCCCAAGTGCTACGGTTCGTGAGGTCATGGAAACAGACATCACGACAATCAACGTCAATATGCCAGATAGCGAAGTCGCGAATGTATTCGAACGTCAGGACTTGGTCACCGCACCAGTCGTGAACGACGATAATATATTGCTTGGGCGTATCACCATTGATGACGTGGTTGATGTCATTAGGGATGATGCTGATCACTCATTGATGAGTATGGCGGGGCTCGACGAGGATGAAGACACCTTCGCACCGGTGAAGCAAACAACCAAAAGGCGCGCTGTTTGGCTGGGCATAAACTTAGTCACCGCCTTTATTGCCTCTGCCGTGATTGGCATGTTTGAGGGTACTATTGAAAAAGTCGTGGCACTGGCTGTACTAATGCCAATCGTTGCCAGTATGGGCGGCATAGCAGGAAGCCAAACTCTTACACTTGTGATACGTGGTATGGCAGTCGGTCAAATCAGTAGTGGCAACTTAAAGTGGCTACTCAATCGCGAGTTCACTGTGAGCATGATTAACGGCGCATTATGGGCTGCCGTGGTTTCAGGCCTCGCAATGCTATGGTTCAAAGACATCACGATCGGAATCGTAATCGCATCAGCCTTAATGATTAATCTCGTTGTAGCCGCTATAGCAGGTACCGTACTCCCCTACTTTTTGAAATCGCGCGACATTGATCCAGCACTCGCAGGTGGCGTGATCTTGACTACTATCACTGATGTTGTAGGCTTCCTCTCCTTTTTAGGCCTAGCCTCAATCGCCTACGCATAAATTTGATCACAGGTACTTTATGAGTCAGCACGACCCATTCGATAGCAACAACGAAGATTTCGACGAAGACATTAAAAGTCGTAGCCAAATTAAACGCGAGATGGAAGCGTTACAAGCAATCGGCAAGCAGCTTTGTGAATTAAAAGCTTCCCACCTTGAACAAGTACCTATCTCAGAAGAATTAGAAGAAGGCATCACGACCTACAAACGCATCTCGTCACGGGAAGCCAAAAGACGCCAATTACAGTACATTGGCAAAGTCATGCGCAACCAAGACATTGATGCAATTCAGACAGTACTCGATCGATTCGATACATCTAGCGATATATACGCGAAACGCTTACATATGCTCGAAGCTTGGAGAGAAAGACTGATCAACGAAGGTAATGCGGCATTAACTGAATTCGTCGAAAAACACCCAAGCGTTGAGATACAGACATTACGCCAGCTTGTGAGAAACGCGAATAAAGATCGTCAAAACGAAAAGAATACCGGCGCAGCCAAAAAGCTTTTCAAGTTCTTGAAGCAATACGAAGAAGATATTCTGAATTAAATCGTAGCGCTCTATAAAACTACAAAGCGCAGCAGTAAAGACTAAAGACGCTTATGCTGGGCAATTGGCATCTTTTTGCGGATCTCGGATAAAAAGGAAAGATCTAAGTTCGCAACTATAATATCCGGCTCATGATTGGCTGATGCCAAAATATTCCCATCGGGATCAATGATCATACTGTTCCCCCAAGTACGGCGGCCCTTTTGGTGCTCTCCGCATTGATTTGCAGCCAACACAAAGCTTTGTGTCTCTATTGCACGAGCACGAAGCAATAACTCCCAATGACGACTCCCTGTCGCATAAGTAAAGGCCGAAGGAACAGTTATCAATTGAACACCCTGCTTCGCGTAATGCTGATAAAGCTCAGAAAACCTTAAGTCATAGCAAATGCTTAAGCCGAGCCCAACGCCCTCTATATAAACAACCTTTGGGTCATCCCCCGCGCAATAGGTATCTGACTCACGATAAGCCCCAACGCCATCATCTACATCCACATCAAAAAGATGGATTTTGTCGTAGTATTCAGTGTCTTTTTCTGGTGCAATCACGAAACTACGAGCGTAATACTTCCCCTCGCCATTCTCGACTGGAATTGAGCCACAAATGAGCGTCATATTTGTCTTGTTGCTCAAAGATTGAAACTGCTCAATACAAGCATCCACATGCGGAGCAAATTGCGCTAATGCACTTTGCCCAAAACAGAGAAAGTTTTCTGGAAATAAAACGAGCCGAGCACCTGAGGCACTGGCCTCTTCGATATACATCAAGGCATTATTGAAATTACTGCGCCAGTCGTCTGAACTATTCATTTGCACGACCGCGCAACACAACTGCGTATTACTTGGCATTGATGGCCTGCTCGAGCGTCATCTCTGGGTTGTCCCAATTCCCTTTCACGGCATAGCGCACAGTCGAAAGCCTTGATAAGGGTTGCCCTAAGATTTTATCAACTAGCCACACTGCTCCGCCTATAGCGGGGTTTCCCAACATCAGGCCCGCGATAGGAACATTGCTAGATAAAGGTAGTTCAACCAACATTTTCAGATCTAACATCTGCTCCGCTAAATCCACATGACCACTGAGCGTATAGTTACTTGAGGGACCATTGATCTTTAATGGATCAACAAAGCGAAGGTCGCCCTGATCCATCACGACATTGACATTGAGGTTGTCATAACTGATACCTTGCTTATACAAATCGGAAAAATCCAATTTCAATCTGCGAACTAAAGCATCGACATTAAACACGCCAAACAAACGCAAAATACCGGTTGCTTGGTTATCAGTTGAGATAACTCCATCTTCAAATGTCATAGAAGCAGTGCCAGATACTTTTGATAAAGCGAAGTTTTGTGGCTGATCTGGCCATACTAGCGCCAACTCCGATTTATATTTCCCACTCGTTAGTGGCGATTCCTGACCAAACAACTCCAGTACAGGCTTAACATTCGCTCCTGCAGTATCAAGCGTTAAGATAGTATGGCTATGACCTTCGTCATATTGCCATGACAGCTGCCCTTCTAGAGCACTCCCTGACACTTCACCGCGCAATTCCCTAAACACCATTCCATAGTCATCAGAATCTGTCCAAAAGCGCCACGCCCCCCATGCAGTGCCGCCAAAATACAAGTCATCCACCGCGAATGACATTGCCTCTATTTCTCTTGGATCTACATCTGCAACGTTATCTCCATCAAGACTCTCCGCTGGTTCTTCTATACGCAGGTGCTTCAGATTCACGGAAACTGGTGCAGCCCCTTTGGCAAAAACAATTTCACCCTCAGCGCCCTTACCTGACAAAACGATATTTATCTTGGATAAGGATGGTGAGATTCTCGCCTCGACATCTAGAGCGCGATGGTTAAACATATCTACGACAGGACTTTTGACAAAAATCTCTTTCAATATTCCTGCTTCACCCGCCTCGCCAGTAAAGGTCTCGCTAGCGAAATCTATCCATGGCTCAACTTCAATATGATCAAGCGCGACAGCAACACCCAAGCCCTCTTCAGAAAAACGATACGCGCCAAAGTCTAGAGGGTTTAATGATGATGACAGCACAAGCTTTCCGTACTCTAATTGCTCATCAACAAACAAGAGCTGCCCACTTCCTTTTGGTAGTGCCTGACCATCTAGAATGATAGTGACATCCGCTTGCTTCTCTTTAATCGAAGCATTTACTTGCACGGAATTTTTAGATTCAGATAATTTGGCAAAAGGTTCAGGCCAATCAACTGCAAGACCTTGCATATTGCTCGTCATCTCAAAACGTGCTGGCTCTTGCGCATCAGGAATTATCAATGAGGATTCAAAGGCGGTACGACCGCTTACGCCATAAAAAGGAACATTACTAGACCGCTTGTTCTCATCCGTGAATAGCTTACTGGGATTTAACTGCCCAGATAATTTCAACTCTGTTGCCGCTATATCCGAACGATTCTCTATATTTAAAAATGCAGCCTCGCCCATAAACTGCATCGATAACATATCGGCATTAATACCTGCTTGAGAATCCACCTTCAACTTACCCACGATGTTTTCCGCAAATAAGTGGCTATCTCGATGACTCGCTTTCAAACCTCGTGCATATACGTCAATGCTGTAATCGGTCTGCAGTTCATCCTGAAAAACTAAATTCAGCCCTAGATGCGCCTCCGCAGGCCCCTCAAAGCTAAGTAAATCTGAAACACCTCGGGTTGCATCAGCAATGGGAGACTCTGAAAGCCAATAATCATAATCCGCGCCATCAAGGGATAATTCAGCATCAACCTGTAAACGAGAGTCGGGCTCTTCTTCGCTTACCTCCGGCATAACGGCAGAGAGATTACGAACAGAAACACCGTTTATCTGCGCACTTTCAGCTTCTACGATCAGCCTGTCGTTGTGTAAATTCAGAGTTAAATCGAGATCAGTCAGTGACGGCCATAACTCGTCAAATTTTAGCTCGGCTGGCTTCGCTCTGAGCGCCAAGGTTGAACTAAAGCTATTATTGGGGCTGTCAGATTCGATACTTCCATACCCAATAAAACGCCCATCTTCTACAATGCCGCTTTTAAGCGACTCTGCGAGCCACTGATGTAAGGTCGAATCAACAGCATAATACGGTACAAAATCAATCACATTCGATAACTCAACATTTGTCATACCGAGCATCAAACCTAGGTAATCCTCTTGCGAATCGTCATTAAGTCGGAGAACAAAATCGCCAGTCACTTCTGCATCATCGAACAATTTCAACGACAGGCCTTGCGACTCGACCACATAGTCATCGCCATCTTGATACCATTGAACCCGGCCTGACGCGCTATAACTATCAAAGCTCTTTAAATACAAATCAGGGAAAAATAAGCCGAACTTTTCACTATAAAAATCGACGTAACCTAGGTTCTCATTAACTTCAATAAAACCGTCGATGTTCGTTGCACCAGGAGTACCCCTAAATGGCTTCAAAGATACTTTGTGTAGCTCTGATTTAAACGAAAAATCATCGCTTTCTGAATCCAAAGCAATATGCATGTTTTTAAGTAGACCACTAGGATCACTAACCCTAAGTCGCTCACTTAGATCGCTATCTAATAGATCGACCGATCGCAATAATTCGCCGGTACAATCTAGGTCTATTTGACTGACCGAGACATTCAGTCCAGCTTCGGAGGATTCAAGTACAGCTCCAGGAATTGAACATCGCTGCCCATTCCATTGATAGACAAGATTATCCAGGGCAACCCGATGCCCGTTTTCATTGCCTTGCCAAGAGAAACGCGCGGATGAATTCACTATCGGCAATAAAGTTTTTTGATCGGCACTCCAATTCAGACGATGTAATTGAACATCGGCATAAAGCCCTTCAACCTTTAGACCAGCTAGATCAAGCCATACGCGACCGCTCACATCCAAGTCGTTAATTACTAAACCTTTCCAAGAATAAGCCTCAAGAAAACGATCAAGAAAGTCAGCAGATCGCGCCTCAATATAGAGTTTTCCGGCAGTCGATGAACTAGATTCAAAATCAGCGCTGTTATAAACAAATCGCGCTAAGGGCTGCAATCCATTTGGACGAATGACGTTACCTTGCGCGAATATTTGTCCATCAATATACGTCAAACTTGAGGATGGAAGATGCCATACACGCTCATCTTTGCCATGCACTGTCACGCGCACGTATGCATCAACAAGCTTTAGGTTTGCGCCATCTAAAATATCTTCAATCGCAAACTGAGACGTACTGTCATCGTCTATTTGCAAATTAAATAAATCGACCCCGGCAAGCGACCACCCTCCTTGACTATCCTGATGCAGAGCAAGGTTCGTTTGGTCTAACTTAATAGATTTGATTCGCGGCGCTTGATTGAGCAGAGTATCCAAGAACGCGAACTTAATCTGTGCCGTTTTTATATGTGCGTTGGGTGCACCATTGACTGATATGCCGCGAATCTCAAGAATTGGATCAAAGCCACTCCACTTTGCCCCAAGTTGATCGATCACAACAGGCAGTTCCAGCTCAGAACTTAGGTAGCTTTGCAAAGAAAGGCGATAATCTGGAAGCTGTGAGAGGACTAAACGCCCTGCTACAACATAGACGAGGACCGCTATTAATGCGGTATACGCAAGCAGTTTCGCTTTGAATTTAAGCAGTTTGTAGGTTCGATTCAAAGCGAAAAACCTATGCGTTTATCTTAAGGGAGTGACGCTAGAGTAAAACAACGTCGTACTGGCCCTGATTGTACATTAGTTCAACCTGAAACTTTATCTGCTTGCCGATGAAAGTTTCTAAATCTGCGACATTATCAGACTCTTCATCCAACAGGCGATCAATGACACTTTGAGATGCCATCACCATGATCGATTGCGCATCGTACGCGCGACTAACTCGCAAGATTTCTCGCAAGATTTCATAACAGACGGTTTCAGCTGTTTTAAGTGAACCGGTGCCATCACAAACAGGGCAAGGCTCGCACAAAGTTTGCCCTAAGCTTTCTGTTGTTCGCTTACGCGTCATTTCCACTAAACCAAGTTCTGACACACAACTAATCGTGGTTCTAGCGTGATCGCGCTCGAGCATTTTCTCTAGCATACGCAAGACTTGACGCTGATGCTCTTCGTCTTCCATATCAATAAAGTCGAGGATAATAATCCCACCAAGATTACGCAAACGAAGCTGTCTTCCTATCGTTCGAGCCGCTTCGAGGTTGGTTTTAAAGATAGTTTCTTCGAGGTTTCTGTGGCCAACAAAAGCACCAGTATTAACGTCTATTGTGCTCATAGCCTCGGTTTGATCGATTATCAGGTAGCCACCAGACTTCAGCTGAACCTTCCTACCCAAGGCTTTTTGAATTTCGTCTTCAATGCTATACAGATCGAAAATCGGACGCTCACCTGGGTAATATTCCAATCGCGAACTGACATCAATCAAAAAGTTCTCTGAAAATTCTTTTACCTTCACAAAGCTTTCTTTGGAATCGATGCGAATTTTCTCTGTCTGCGGTTTTACCAAATCTCTTATAGCCCGCACATGAAGCGGTAATTCTTGGTATATCACCTCACCTACAGCACAATTTTTAATGCGCTGCTCTAGCTTGCTCCAGAGCCGAATGAGAAATCGAATATCCGCTTCAAATTCATCCTCGCCAGCGCCTTCTGCCGCTGTTCGAATAATAAATCCAGACCCGTTTTCATCTTTCGATTCGCTATCACCGGCTTCTGTATCAACAGCATCATTATTTTGCTCAGTCGCTGACTTCGGCTCAGCAGCACGCTCAGCAAAAAAAGCTTCACTTTTCGTGGCTTTCGTCACTAAGGAACGCAAACGATCACGCTCTGACTCTTCTTCAATACGTTGAGAGATACCAATGTGTTGGACGCTAGGCATGTACACAAGATAGCGACTCGCTACAGATAACTGAGTGGTTAATCTCGCACCCTTAGTGCCTATAGGATCTTTAGTGACTTGAACAACAAGAGGCTGACCCTCACGAAGCAAATGCGCAATATCAGGTTGCGCAGTATCTTTCTCTGCGGGCCCGACGATGTCAGAGACATGAATAAAAGCCGCACGCTCAAGACCGATATCTACAAAAGCTGCCTCCATTCCTGGCAATACGCGTACAACCTTGCCTTTATAGATATTACCGACAATCCCTAATCGACTGGATCGCTCGATATATACCTCTTGCAACATCCCGTTTTCTACAACCGCAACACGCGTTTCAACAGGGGTAACATTAATAAGCAACTCTTCGCTCAAAACACTATCCTTTTAAAGTTTTGATTCTAGACCGAACGATTTCAAACTCTGGTGAACTTCCGTTAAGGGTAAGCCAACAACATTACTGTAACTACCTTCTATTTTATCGACCAGTACCGCTCCGATGCCTTGGATGCCGTAACCACCAGCTTTATCGAAAGGCTCTTCGGTTTTCCAATAATCAGCGATTTCCTGATCGCTTAGCCCTCTAAAGAAGACTTTAGTTTTAACGATATGTTCCTGAACTTCGCTAAGCTGGCCATTACTTAATACTCCCAAAGCATAGGCAGTTGCGACCGTGTGATGATCACCTGACATCACGCGCATCATTCGTTGAAAATCAGAAAAATCTTCCGGCTTAATCAGAATTTGCTCACCATGCACGCAAACAGTATCGCCTGCCAGCATTAAGTAATCTCGACCATCAATACAAGTCTTAGAAAGACAAAACTGATGTGCTGCCGCTACTAGCTTCTCTTTTGCCATGCGAGCAACATAAGCATACGGCTTCTCAGAGTCATGAACTGACTCATCAATATCAACGGGGCTTTTTAATGGATCGTAACCTAGCTGTTGTAACAACTCTAAACGTCTAGGCGAGGCCGAAGCTAACACTAATTGCACTTACCTACCCTCGCAAAGCAAAGCTAATTCTGTCGTATACAACAACAAGAATAGGCCATAAAAACCCACTAAACATAGCCCGAAGCAACAAATCTGAAGGTGCTTCAGCTCGACTTAACAGAGAGGTAAAGGTGTTCACAATCAACAAATGAATAATGACAACAACGAACGCAACAAGAGACTGCTGCAACAAAGGATAAAGCTTAAAGCGCTTGTGCATGCCTATCGCAAGATACGACACGATACTCAAGGCTAAGGCGTTGATCCCAAGGTATACACCACTGATCACATCCAGCAGCAGACCAATAAAAAAGCCTACAGTTATACCAACAGTACTAGGCGAGCGCAGAGTCCAAAAGAAGACTGTCATGACCAACCACTCTGGTCTGAACAACGAAATCATTGCCGGCAAATATATGAGTTCGAGTATCACCGACAACATGAAGGTGATCACCACGGCCAACATACTAGGCTGATAAATCATTGAGCGACCTCAACACCGCTTTGTGGCGCATCATCTTTATTTGGAAAAACTAATAACAATAAACGACTGCGGTTAAGATTAGCTTGCGGAGTGACTTTCACTGTCGCAAATGCTGCTCCTGGATCGTGTGCAACTTTCGTCACGGTCGCTACAGGGTAGCCTGACGGAAAGCGCCCACCTAAACCAGAGCTCACAAGTAAATCTCCTTCCTGAATATCTGCTGTATCTGGAACATTTGCTAACTCTAAGGCGGATAGCGAACCAAACCCGTAGGCAACGGCGCGAACACCATTTCGATTAACCTGCACCGGCACGGCATGACGATCATCTGATATCAACAAAACCCGACTTTGAAACTCACTGACATCAATCACTTGGCCAACTAAGCCATATTCATCTAATACAGCTTGCCCAACATACACACCACTGCTGCGACCTTTATTGATCACAATATAATGTTTGTTTGGGTCAGGGCTCACACTTACAAGTTCGGTGACTACGACACCATCGTCAAGAACGCGAGAAGCATTCAATAACTCTCGCAAACGATTCAGCTCTGCGGTTGTACTAGCAAGCTTTTGAGACTGGCGTTCTAGAACAAGAACTTTAGCTTTAAGGGAATCTAACTCATCTTCGAGTGACGAACGGGAAGTAAAAAGAAAACCAATACCATCAGTGATATGACGCGGTACATCACTCATCCATTGAAATGGTGTCAGTACAGTACTAACACCACGCCGAACAGGATCGAGCTGATCATAACGCACATCGACAACGATCAGCACGACACTAACGAGAACCGCCAGTATCAAGCGATAGCCCAAATACGGACCTTGTACAAATACAGTACTAATGGCGCACTCCTAATGGCAAAGCAACTAAGCCCACTTCTATAGCAGGATTTAGGTAGCTTGCTTATTCGACAGCAAAAATACCATCTGCGCCGTTTGTATCGATAAGCTCAAGCGCTTTACCGCCGCCACGAGCAACACATGTCAACGGATCTTCAGCAACAATAACTGGTAAGCCAGTCTCTTCGCTTAACAAACGATCAAGACCGCGAAGTAGTGAACCACCGCCAGTTAGTACGATTCCTCGTTCAGCAATGTCTGAAGCAAGCTCTGGTGGAGATTGCTCAAGCGCGCCTTTCACAGCTTGAACAATTGCAGCTAGAGATTCTTGTAACGCTTCTAAGATTTCGTCGCTATTTAAAGTAAATCCACGAGGAACACCTTCAGCTAGGTTACGTCCACGCACGTCGATTTCACGAATTTCCAAGCCTTCGTAAGCACAACCAATCTCTTGTTTAATACGCTCTGCTGTCGCATCACCAATTAAACTACCGTAGTTGCGACGCACATAAGTCACAATATTTTCGTCAAAGCGGTCGCCACCGACTTTAACTGAATCTGCATAGACGATACCGTTCAATGAGATAATCGCGATTTCAGTTGTACCACCACCGATATCAACGACCATCGAACCACTCGCCTCTTCCACAGGTAATCCTGCACCAATCGCTGCAGCCATAGGCTCTTCGATCAAATACACTTCACGTGCACCGGCACCTAATGCAGATTCACGAATCGCTTTTTGTTCAACTTTTGTAGAACGACTTGGTACACAGACCAACACGCGAGGACTCGGCGTAATAAAACTATTCTCGTGAACCTTATGAATAAAATGCTGAAGCATTTTTTCAGTTACTACGAAATCTGCAATCACACCATCCTTTAACGGACGAATTGCAGTGATGTTTCCGGGGGTACGACCAAGCATTCGTTTTGCTTCGGCACCCACCGCAGCAACACTTTTTTGAGCGCCCGAATTTCTAATCGCGACAACAGAAGGTTCATCTAAAACTATGCCGCGTTCGCGCACATAAATAAGTGTATTTGCAGTCCCCAAATCGATCGACAGATCACTTGAAAACATGCCTCGTAGTTTCTTAAGCATGGAAGGAATTCAACCTGAAGAATTTATGAATATAATTATCGCGTAACTTTAACAATGGCGCGGTACTAGAGCAAGAAACAAAAGCTTCATTTAGACCTTATTGCAAACAAGATAACGTTCAGCCATTGCTCCGTAAGATTCCCGCTAAACATTTGATCATTTTTCACCCATACATTTATGTCCTTAGTGCGAAAGTTTGCATTTCTATGCAAATTCATTCCTTATTCGATTCGAGAGCATATCCACTTTTTATAGCTAAGTGGTATGATGCTCGGCTAAATGCTTCACAGCATAATTCACGCACTATAAATCTCTTAACTCCTCGCGTTCTAGCTTCTAAGGCAAGCTTCTGAGCCGAGACTTATAAATTAAGGTTTAAAACATGTCGATTAGTCCTGATGACATTCAAAAAATCGCGCGCCTCTCTCGTCTTCAAATTGAAGATGACAAAGTGGAAAAATTAAGCGGCGATATTAATAACATCTTGGGTTTAGTTGATCAGCTTCAGCAGGCTGATACGAGCGATGTTGCACCGATGGCGCACCCTTTGGACGCAGTACAAACCCTGCGCGCAGATCAAGTGACAGAGACTAATCAACGTGACAAATATCAACGCGTAGCACCAGCAACTCAAGACGGCCTATTCCTCGTGCCGAAAGTTATCGAGTGAGCCTCACTAATTTTCATAGTGACGCATTAGAACACCTTCTGTTTAAAAACACGCTACGACGAAAGAGCAATAAAGAATGTTAGAACTTACAATTCAAGAGCTGGCCAAAGGCCTGCGCGACAAAGAGTTCACCAGCGTAGAACTCACTCAAGCCTATCTTGATCGCATCGAAAAACTAGACAGCAAAATCAATAGTTATATTACCGTCTCAAAAGAACAAGCACTTGCTGATGCAGCAGCTGCTGACGAGAAAATCGCCGCTGGCGATACCGGTTTATGGACGGGCATTCCCTTCGCACACAAAGACATCTTTTGTACGGAAGGCACCCTAACTACCTGTGGTTCAAAAATGCTTCATAACTTCGAACCACCTTACAACGCGACAGTCGTTCAAAACTTCATCGATGCAGGCGCGGTTTGTTTGGGTAAAACCAACATGGATGAGTTCGCGATGGGCTCAACGAATGAGAGCAGCTACTACGGAAAAGTGATTAACCCGTGGAGCGGTGACAAACACCTCGTTCCCGGCGGTTCATCTGGCGGCTCAGCTGCAGCAGTAGCCGCGCGCTTGGCACCCGTTGCAACAGGCACAGATACCGGCGGCTCGATCCGTCAGCCGGCAGCCTTTTGTGGTCTAACTGGATTAAAGCCAACATACGGGCGCGTTTCACGTTACGGCATGATTGCTTTCGCATCGAGCCTTGATCAAGGTGGCCCAATGGCAAAAACTGCTGAAGACTGTGCGGCAATGCTGCAAGTTATGGCGGGTCATGACGCAAAAGACTCAACTAGTATCGACAAAGAAGTGCCAGACTACTTGGCGGCTCTATCTGGTGATTTGAGCAGTCTGAAAATTGGTCTTCCAAAAGAGTACTTTAACGAGCACCTCAATCCTGAAATCGCAAAAGTACTCGATGAAGCGATTGAAGTTCTTAAAGGCAAAGGCGTTGAGTTTAAAGAAGTTTCGCTTCCTAACAGCCAGCTTGGTGTACCAGCGTATTACGTCATTGCTCCAGCAGAAGCCTCCGCTAACCTAAGCCGTTTTGATGGCGTCCGTTATGGCTACCGCTGTGAAGAGTCGAATGACTTAATGGATATGTACTTACGCAGTCGTTCTGAAGGTTTTGGCGATGAGGTAAAACGCCGTATTATGGTTGGCACATATGCGCTTTCAGCCGGTTACTACGACGCTTACTACAACAAAGCAATGCAAGTTCGCCGCCTGATCAAGAACGACTTTGAAAATGCATTCAAAGACGTCGACTTTATTCTCGGCCCAACTACGCCATCACCTGCTTTTGGTTTTGGCGAGAAAGGCGACGACCCCGTACAAATGTACCTAGAAGACGTTTATACCATCACGGCAAACCTTGCAGGCATTCCGGCAATGTCTCTACCGGCCGGCACAATAGACGGCCTTCCTTGTGGTATTCAATTGCTCGGAAACTACTTCGACGAAGCACGCATGCTCAACGTTGGTTATGCCTTCCAGCAAGAAACGGAATGGCACAAACAACGTCCTGAAAATTCACTAACCGAGCTAAGCGCTTAAGCCGAGGAGACAACTATGGAATGGGAAACCGTCATCGGGCTTGAAGTACACGTTCAGCTCGCTACTAAATCAAAGATTTTTTCAGGCTCATCAACTGCCTTTGGTGCAGAGCCAAACACACAGGCAAGCGCAGTTGATTTAGCACTACCTGGTACATTACCTGTGCCAAACGAGCAGGCTTTCCGCTATGCAACCATGTTCGGTTTAGCGATCGATGCCGACATCTGCAAGCGCAGTGTATTTGAGCGTAAAAACTACTTCTACCCTGACCTTCCGAAAGGCTATCAAACGACTCAGCTTGATGCGCCAATCGTTGGTGCAGGTGTTGTTGAAATCACACTGAAAGATGGCAGCAAGAAGAACATCCGCATTCATCATGCACACCTTGAAGAAGATGCGGGTAAATCACTACACGAAGACTACCATGGCATGTCAGGCATCGATTTGAACCGTGCTGGAACGCCATTGATCGAAGTCGTGAGTGAACCGGACATGCGCAATGCGGAAGAAGCGGTAGAATTTGCTAAAACACTGCACAGCATTGTGACTTCACTTGGAATTTGTGATGGTGAAATGTCGCAAGGTTCAATGCGTTTTGACGTTAACATCTCTGTGCGTCCTAAAGGCCAATCGGAATTTGGCACGCGAACTGAAACCAAAAACCTCAACTCTTTCCGCTTTATGGAACAAGCGATTGCTCTCGAAGTTGAACGTCAAATCGATGTGCTTGAAGAAGGTGGAGAAATCGTTCAAGAAACACGCTTGTACGATGGCGACAAACACGTTGCACGTTCTATGCGAAGCAAAGAAGAAGCAAACGACTACCGTTACTTCCCTTGCCCCGACCTCCTGCCAGTAGTGTTGACAGATGAGTACATCGAAGAAGTTCGTGCTCAAATGCCAGAACTGCCGGCTGCGCGTAAAGAGCGTTTTATCTCTGAGTTCTCACTAAGTGATTACGACGCTGGCATTCTCTCGGCAGATGCTGGTTTAGCCTCTCTATTCGAGACTTCAGCAAACATCTCAGGCGATGCAAAACTTTCTGCTAACTGGGTAATGGGTGAATTCAGTGCTCGCTTAAACGCAGATGATGTTAGCGCATCCAATGCACCTATTTCTGGTGGAGCATTAGCTCAATTAGTGCTGCGCGTGAAGGACAACACCGTTTCTTCTTCGGGCGCTAAGAAAGTATTTGAGAAACTATGGAGCCAAGAAGGTTCAGATGTGGATCAAATCATCGATGCAGAAGGCTTGAAGCAGGTGTCTGATACGGGCGCTCTTGAAGCAATGGTTGATGAAGTGCTTGCAGGTATGGCTGATCAAATCGCGCAGTACAAAGCAGCCGACGACAAGAAACGTAAGAAATTGATGGGTAGCTTTATGGGCCCATTAATGAAAGCTTCTAAAGGTCAAGGTAACCCGAAACTGTTTAACGAAATTCTCGCGAAGAAGTTAAACGACTAGTCTAGCTCTCAAATTTTGTAGGCCTAGATTGGGGTCAGAGTGCTTTCACTCTGACCCCAGCCATTAAAGCTCAAACTCAAAAATATTACCTCTCACGTAATTTCTTTCCCTCCACTTTTTAGCGACACTCATTACATTGGCTCTTTTATTCAAGGACTTTGTAATGACACAAACAGAACTCGCGCTTCTCGGATTTATCAGCTGGTTTATATTTCTAGTTATTGCAATTGAGATATACCGAACAATAGTCGTTGTAAAAACAGGTAAAGCAGTGAACAGCTTCTCATTGAGTGGTGCCGACATATCCCCCTTGATGGAAAGACTCAGTCGAGCCCATGCGAATTGCTATGAGTCATTTCCCTTCCTAGGTGGAACTCTTCTCTTTTCTATCTCTACAGCAAGCCAAGAAATCACCAACAGCCTCGCGCTATATTTGTTAGCCGCGCGCATTGCACAGTCGCTTCTTCATGCAGCTTCATCAAGTAACATCATCGTGCAGTGTCGTTTTCTATGCTTTTGCGCGCAAATAGGTATCGTGTGTTATTGGTTAAGCCAATACTTCCTGTAAACAAAAAAGGCCGCTTTTCAGCGGCCTCTGTATACGTACTATCGTCTCCACCAATCCCAGTCATATCGGAACTGCCAAACATCATTATCGACTTTCGTAAATCCAATGGGATCGAATGGATCAAAGGTTTCTCGATCACCACCAAATGTAAAGATACTCGGCTGGAACCTTCCATTCGCAAAATACACAGGAAATGCCGCTAGATCATACTTAATATCTTCTGGTGACTGCGCATTCCAAGGTTGTTCAGCCGGACCTGAGAGCTGTTTCCACGTTCGGCCATTTTTGTTCACCCAAACATCGATAGGATTAGCCACTGCAAATGGGTCCTGCGGATTAGTACTCAAACCAAAGCCACCAAAGCATACACAACTACCAAAGAGTACCTCGCACTGATGTCCCGGCCGTGGAGCCCAACCTGCGTCAGCAGTTAACAACTCCCAGCGCTTACCATTCTTACTACGCCAGACATCGTTGTAATATGGCGGACAACGATCGCCCGAATCACATGTAAAGCCATCCTCTCCACCAAGCATATACATGTACTTGCCTTTGCTGACAACAATGCCACCAGCACGTGGAGTCCAAGGCGCGGAATCCGTCATCAATTCCCAATTTCGGCCGTCTCTTGAACGGTATACATCGTTGTAGTAGATACGCTAAGGACCCGCTGGAACAATAATCGACAAATCATCATTAAACGATCCACCCATTACATAGATGTAGCCACGGTGCGATACCGCGCTTAAGCCTGCACGCTTAGACCAAGCGGCATCATTTGTCATGAGCTGCCAATTTGCGCCGTCTTTACTACGCCAAACGTCGTTGAAAAAGTTTGAAGCCAGTTTAAAAGGGAAACATGGAAACGCAGGAGGCCCGCCGGCACCATCACCAGGGAATCCACAATCACCAGGGAATCCACCATCACCAGGGAACCCACCATCACCAGGGAACCTACTATCACTAGGGAACCCACCATCACCAGGGAATCCACCATCACCAGGGAACCCACCATCACCAGGGAACCCACCATCACTAGGGAACCCACCATCACCAGGGAACCCACCATCACCAGGGAATCCACCATCACC
>NZ_LWFH01001210.1:0-1035 GCF_001635725.1 Oleiphilus sp. HI0066 | reverse complement strand
TTATCCTTTACTGCGCTATGTGCCTGTTTTACGAAGGTTCGTGTCTGAAAGAAGGAAGGGAAAGCAAGATAAAGATGAGTCTGGTGACGAACTTAAAAAAGCGACGATTACCACGAGAGATGATGCGCTCAAGGTATTGGGATTAGCTGAAGGCGCGAGCAAGCAGGAAATTGTAGATGCGCATCGTAAGCTAATGCAGAAATGTCATCCTGATAGGGGAGGCAATGATTTCTTGGCTGCGCAACTAAATCAAGCCAAAGACATCTTATTATCTTAAAAAAGTTCTTGCTGAGGGTGTTCCGTTTTCTGGACTTTTAAGCGCAACTCTCCTTCTTTGACTTTGGCGGTCAGCACTTCGTTATGTTCCACTTGATCTGGTGATACAATCGCCTTTTTTTCATTGTTCAGTAGGACGCTATACCCTCGATCCATTGTTGCTAAAGGACTGACAAGATTAAGTTTGTTGACAGCTAAGCTCAGTTGATGCTCTTGTTGGGACATAACTCTTTGTATTATGTCGGAGAGTTTTTGAGAAAGATGCTGGGTCTTGTGCTTAGCTTGAGCGAGTTGCAACTTCGGGTGGAATCGCTCTAGTCGCCCCTCTATTTTGCTTATCGATACTGCATTGTTTTGAATTTTCGTTTGCGCGGCTTGATGTAAGCGACCAACCAAATTTTCTGCGTGTAATCGTTTTTGGGCGAGTAAGTAACTCGGACTTTGCAGTCGATTACGATGCGTATTCAAGATCTGCTGAGATTGGTGAAGTTTGTTTCGCAACAAAAACTGTAATCGACGATGTTGATCATCTAATTTTTGGGTGAGCTCATACTGATCTGGTGTGATGTATTCTGCCGCAGCAGAAGGTGTGGGGGCGCGCATGTCTGCAACCATATCGGCAATGGATACATCTACTTCGTGCCCAACCGCACTCACAATTGGCAATGCACTATCAAAGATTGCACGAGCAACAACTTCTTCATTGAATGCCCATAAGTCTTCTAAAGAGCCACCTCCACGGCCTACGATCAATACATC
>NZ_LWFH01001209.1:0-1382 GCF_001635725.1 Oleiphilus sp. HI0066 | reverse complement strand
CGCACTCAGGGTTGTATGTACGCCCGAACTACTGAACTCATAAACATCTAACCTTATAGCATCAATTCATCCATATCATGCTCATTGAGATCTAGATCCGATGCATTCAAGGTAAAGTCCTGATCAAAAAATCTCAAAATCAAACTAAATAAACTCATCGCAGCTACCTCATTTAATCAATAAGTTTCACTAACTTTGCGCAATGTAATATTGATACTGCGTCTACAACTGCAAGGCATAAGCCTTCATGTAGTTCCATATTGGAACCTTGACTCACAATATAGGTTCTAAAATGGAACTTTTCAACCTATAATTTACGAAATTGAACAATTAATACTCTGATTTCACTAAGAGAAGCATCTATGAAGTGGGAAGACATCGAATCGCAAAACTGTTCTATGGCTCGTGGTCTAGCTATTTTTGGCGACCGCTGGACGCTGCTAATTATTCGCGAGTGCTTCCGTCGAGTTAGGCGTTTTTCAGATTTTCAAAAGGCCTTAGGCATCACCAAACACCGCTTATCTGATCGACTTACAAGACTCGTTGATGAAGGCATACTCACCAAAGTTCCTTACGATGACTCTGCAAAGCGATTCGAATACCGTTTAACCGACAAAGGCTTAGAGCTCTATCCCATTCTGATGAGCGTTGCGCTCTGGGGAGATAAGTGGCTTTCAGACGAAGACGGAGCGCCCGTTATTTATCGACATAAATCATGCGGAGAGATCACTCAACCAAAATTTGTGTGCGATTGTTGTGGCGACGACATTCACGCAAGAGACATCGATGCGCTTGCAGGGCCAGGAGTGACCAAAAAACTAACCTCTAATATCAAGGCTTAAGGCTGATTATTTTTTAGACAAATGACCTAACTCAAGCAAAGCATGTTATTCACTTGAGCAATCAAAGGGGCACTGCTCCAATAGATTAGAAAGTTAGCAACAATTTAATTGATATAACTTTCGTGCTTAAAATAGTGACCAGTTCTCTGCAAGATGCTCATGCTTCTTCCGGCATAATTTCTAAAGCTTGGCTTCGAGACATTCGTTTATCCGAAGTTGTCGTCATCGCTACCATCTACGTTGTTTTTGCACGACTAGGACAAACATTCGCTATTGAGCCCTCCAATGTAACGCCCGTTTGGATACCTTCTGGCGTGCTGATGGCAGTAGCCTTACGATACGGCCCCCACATATGGCCAGGCGTTTTCTTAGGTGCGTTTTTAGGAAACATTTGGGCTTATTTTTCCACTAAATCATTCTCTACCATATTTAATGCGATTGCCTCTGCATCGATGAATGGTTTGGGCGATGTCATCAGCATTGTTGTGGCCGCGGAGTTAATAAGACATTTTGCAAGAAGCGAAGAAATCCTCGCCTCGC
>NZ_LWFH01001208.1:0-2375 GCF_001635725.1 Oleiphilus sp. HI0066 | reverse complement strand
CCATGGAATAAGCCTAAGAATGCGACGAATAGTAGCGTCAGAATTCCCGCCAAAGCTGGGTGCGCATGGCCATAGGTATTTATGCTCACGTACACCCAAGATGCGCCGCTAGCAAACAAGCCGAAGCCAAACAGCCATCCCTGATAAAAAGCACGTTTCCCTGTTAGTAAATGATTTGAAGATAGTGCTTTTGTAATGAATAAAAAAGCGACAAGCGAAATGATGCTTGCGGGCCAAAAATTGAATGGACTTAGACCTAAGGTCTGTAATGCGCCTGCTACAAAAATAGCAAGCGAGCAGAGAAGTGTTGCTCGCATTTTTGACTCGCTAGCGCTTCAGCGCGCTTTTATTTATTTTTCGAATTTTAAAAGACGTACTGTGCGGCTATCCGCGTTTAATACGGTGACTTTGAATCCTTCGAACAGCGTTTCGTCCCCCCGATTTGGAAGGCAGCCGAAGCTTTTGATGACGCAGCCGCCGATGGTATCGAATTCATCATCAGGAATAAATGTGCCGAAGTGGTCGTTGAACTCTTCCACTGATGTGAGTGCTTTAACCGTCGACTCTGAATCGCTTAGAAGCTTAATATTCGCTTCCTCTTCGATATCGTGCTCATCTTCAATTTCGCCAACAATCTGTTCAAGAACATCTTCGATGGTTACTAAGCCCGACGTGACACCATACTCGTCAATGACGATAGCCATGTGAATACGTTTTTTCTTAAAGTCTTTTAGTAGCTCGTTTAAGCGTTTGCTCTCTGGAATTTTAGAAGCAGGTCGAATCAGCTCTTGGATGTCCTGACGCTTGAGTTCACCCTTAAGTGCGAGCGGTAGCAGGTCTTTAGCTAGCAAAACGCCTTCTACTTCATCATTTGATTCGCCGAATACTGGAAAACGGGAGTGCGCTGATTCGATGATGCTGCCGATGTAGTCTTCAGGATCAGCGTTAAGTTTGATGGCGATCATTTGTGAGCGAGGGATCATTACTTCACGCGCTTGCATTTGCGTGACTTGAATTGCGCCTTCAATGATGCTCAGAGCGTCGCTATCAAGAACGTTGCGCTGCTCGCTGTCTCGAAGTAATTCGAGAAGTTCTTCTGTGTTCTCAGGTTGATCGGAGAAAGCCTGAGAGATTCGTTCTAGCCAGCTCTTTGAAGCTGGCCCGGTACTCGGAGTGTCGTCGTTCATTAGTAGAACTAGTTTGCCTCTTACAAATAAGGATTATCGTAGCCTAAATCAGAGAGAATCGTAATTTCAAGTCTTTCCATCTCTTCAGCCTCGTCATCGTGAATGTGGTCATATCCTTGAAGGTGAAGCGTTCCGTGAATCACCATGTGCGCCCAATGCGCTTCCAGTTGTTTATCTTGTTCTTTTGCTTCTAGCTCAACAACGGGCTTACAGATAACTAGATCGCCAAGTAAATCGATCTCCACAAACTCGGGAGCTTCGAATGGGAATGACAATACGTTAGTCGATTTATCTTTACCGCGATACTCAAAATTAAGTGCGTGCGATTCTTCTTCTTCAACGATGCGTATCGTCATCTCGAGATGTTTCTCTCCCTGATACGCAGCGTTTGCCCAGCGCTCGAACTGATCAAGTGGAGGAAAATCGTTGTTACCGATTTCGATCTGTAAATCGATTGTGAGTTTGCTCATCTTAGCTCTGCTTTGCGTCGTGTTTGTCGTATGCTTCGACAATGCGCTGAACTAGAGGATGGCGCACTACGTCGGCCGAATTGAAATTCGTGACGCTGATGCCGGCAACATTGTTCAAGATTGTTTGGCATTCAGCGAGCCCGGACTTGGCGCCTTTAGGTAAGTCGGTTTGTGTAATGTCGCCAGTTATGATGGCGGTAGACCCAAAGCCGATACGTGTTAAAAACATTTTCATTTGCTCTGGTGTCGTGTTTTGGCTTTCATCCAGAATAATAAACGCGTTATTCAAGGTGCGCCCCCGCATAAACGCGAGTGGTGCGATTTCAATGACGTTTTTCTCGATTAGGCGCGCAACCTGCTCAAAGCCCAGCATGTCGTATAGTGCGTCATAAAGAGGGCGTAAGTAGGGGTCTACTTTTTGTGCTAGATCACCAGGGAGAAAACCGAGCTTCTCGCCGGCTTCTACAGCAGGACGTACCAAAAGAATTCGCTTTACTTCTTCTTTTTGTAAGGCTTCAACCGCACAAGCTACCGCGAGATAAGTTTTACCCGTGCCGGCGGGTCCAATACCGAAATTAATATCGTGCTGTTTGACGCGCTGAAGATACAAGATTTGATTTTGATTCCGCGCTTTGACTTGTAACTTAGGTGTTTTAATCACCGCATGAATATCGTTCATTGGCTGTGAAGTGACGAGCTCTTGCGCAGCTTCTTGAAT
>NZ_LWFH01001207.1:0-1210 GCF_001635725.1 Oleiphilus sp. HI0066 | reverse complement strand
TGTTGCTGATGCGCTCCATGCCTGCATGGCAGGTAAGGATAGCAGGGCATCCATATACGCGAGGCTGGTGTCAGAAACTTCAATGTTGTAAGTGGCGAAGCGTGTCGCGACTGGTGCAAACATGCAGTCAACAATACTGAAGTTTCCAAACAGAAAGTCGCCATCATGACGATTAAGGGCGTCTTGCCACATGCCGTCGATACGGTGGATATCATGCTCGCATTTGTCACTAATCTTAACGCGACGCATGGCTCTGATATTCATGGGTAATTCAGTTCTTAATGCTGAGAATCCAGCATGCATTTCTGAGCAATAAGCTCGCGCTAAGGCACGGTCTTTTATCGAGGCGGGGTAGGCCTGCCCATTCAAATAGGTTTCGTTGATATATTCGCAAATCGCCATGGACTCCCAAACAATCAAATCACTATCGATAAGAACAGGCACTTTGAAGGACGGAGAATACTCTGCGAGTAACTCATGCGTTCTAGCTTGTGCGAGCGGTATGCGTGTTTCTTCAAAAGGAATATTGAAGTAGGAAAGTAGTAACCATGGCCGTAAAGACCAAGAAGAGTAGTTTTTGTTTCCTATGACTAATTCCATACTCGCTCCCTTTAGTCGAGTTATCCGCCCGAGCGTATTACAGTATAGCCCTTATCTTCCAGGAGCTTGACCAAGATATCGCGCTGGTCTCCTTGAATTTCGATAGTGTGTTCTTTTACTGCTCCACCAACGCCACATTTCTTTTTCAATTCCTTCGCAAGCGACTTCAATTTATCACTTGGTTCGAGAATGCCATCAACGAGCGTAACGCCTTTTCCGCCGCGGCCTTTGCGTTCGTATCGAACCCGTACGATGCCATCTCCTTCAGGAATCTCGTCCTTACTGCAGGCACAAGCTGAGATTGCTTGCTCGCAATTTGGGCAGGTTTTGCCGTGCTCAGTGGAGTAAACCAATCCACCAAGATCTGAGAGGGAGTTTAATTTCTTCGGCACGGTTAGTTTCCTTAGCTTATTAGGCGCGCATGAGGGAGCGTGTCCCGATGATGGCGCCCAATCCAACAATAAAGTTTGAGAGTGCGGCAGCAATGTAGATGCCATCTAAATCATAAAAGTACTGCCCAACAAAGGCGAGTGGTACGAACAAGCCAATCAATCGCATAAAGGACATGAGCAAAGATGGAGTTGGCTTACCCATGCCATTATATGTTGAA
>NZ_LWFH01001206.1:0-1857 GCF_001635725.1 Oleiphilus sp. HI0066 | reverse complement strand
ACTTTCTTATGAACTTGCGACCATTAAATGCGATATCGAACTCGAGCAAAATCTAGGTGATATTACGCAAGAGTCACCAAACCTAGATGCATTGCGTGAGTTATATACCGAGTTTGAATTCAAATCTCTTCTAAACGCTCTCGACGCAACGGGTACCCCCTCTGAAGGATCTGATTCAGAAAACAAGGCGCCAGCCGTCGAGGTAAAAAAAGAATACGACATTGTGCTTGAGCAAGCACAGTTCGATGATTGGCTTGCACGCTTAAAGGCTGCACCATATTTTGCATTCGATACCGAAACAACCAGCCTTGATTACATGCAAGCACGCGTTGTTGGCGTTTCATTTAGCTGCGAAGCCGGAAAGGCCGCTTACGTTCCGTTTGGACATGATTATCTCGGCGCACCGCAACAATTAGATCAAGATGCAGTACTCGCAAGCTTGAAACCCTTACTTGAAGATCCAGCTGTTTTAAAGCTTGGTCAAAATCTAAAGTATGACCGCAATGTGCTGTTGAATCATGGCATCACACTCGAAGGTATTGAGCACGATACCATGGTTGAGTCTTATGTATTGAACTCGACCGGCTCGCGCCATGATATGGATACCTTGGCAGAAAAATATCTAAATCGAACCACTATTCACTATGAAGATATCGCGGGAAAAGGCGCGAAGCAGCTTACCTTTAATCAGATTGATATAGAGAAAGCTGGGCCTTACGCAGCCGAAGATGCTGACATCACTTTGCAACTTCACGAAGCTTTGTTCCCGCAATTATCAGAAGAAAAAGGTTTACTGTCTGTCTACCAAGAAATTGATAAGCCACTTGTTCGCGTGCTTTCTAACATCGAACGTCGCGGAGCAAAGGTCGATGCGCACAAGCTTGCACAACAAAGCCAAGAGTTAGAACAACGCATTAGCGAGCTTGAGAAAGAAGCCTATGAGCTTGCTGGAGAAGAATTCAACTTGGCTTCTCCCAAGCAATTACAAGCCATCTTCTTTGAAAAGCTTGAATTGCCGATCATCAAAAAAACGCCGAAGGGCCAACCATCGACGGCAGAGCCGGTCTTACAAGAGCTCGCTCTCGATTACCCTCTTCCAAAACTGATTTTAGAGCACCGCAGCCTTGCGAAGCTCAAATCCACATACACGGACAAACTTCCGCAACTGATCAATGCTAGCACTGGGCGCATTCATACGTCTTACCACCAAGCAGTTACGGCCACCGGACGCTTATCATCAAGCGACCCAAATCTTCAGAACATACCGATTCGTACCGCTGAAGGACGCCGTATTAGGCAAGCATTTGTTGCAGAGCAAGGCTATAAGCTCATTGCAGCCGACTACTCTCAGATTGAACTGCGCATCATGGCCCACCTCTCTCAAGACAAAGGTTTGTTAGATGCTTTCGCTCACGGTGCTGATGTTCACAAGGCAACTGCGGCAGAAGTATTTGAAGTAGCGCTCGAAGAGGTCACTAGTGATCAACGACGCAAGGCAAAAGCCATCAATTTTGGCTTGATATACGGAATGTCTGCCTTTGGTCTAGCTAAGCAGATCAAGGTAGAGCGTTACGAAGCTCAAGATTATATTGATCGTTATTTTGAGCGTTATCCAGGCGTGCTCGATTACATGGATCGTATTCGCAAGCAAGCACATGATGATGGCTATGTTGAGACCGTGTTTGGTCGCCGTTTGTATCTTCCTGATATCAACGCGCGTAATAAAATGATGCAACAAGCAGCCGAGCGAACCGCGATCAACGCACCTATGCAAGGAACCGCTGCAGATATCATCAAACGCGCAATGTTAGATGTTGAAACCGCACTAGCCTCTAGTGAGCTTGATGCGAAGATGAT
>NZ_LWFH01001205.1:0-2140 GCF_001635725.1 Oleiphilus sp. HI0066 | reverse complement strand
CTGTTGAGGTGACATGCGTGATGGTAACGCATGACCAAGAAGAAGCGATGACTATGGCTTCTCGCGTCGGCATTATGGATCAAGGTGTGATTCGCCAGGTGGGCGAGCCAGTGGATGTATACGAGCATCCGAATAGCCGAATGACGGCAGAATTTATTGGCTCTGTGAATATTTTTGAAGGGACGCTATCAAAAGATGAGTCTGATCATGCTGAGTTAATATGCGATGATTTGACCGTTGCCATTCATGCCTCGCATGGTGTGGTAGGTAGTTTGGGTATGCCAATGGCCTACGCAGTCAGACCTGAGAAAATCCAAATTAAGCGCCGTGCCCCGGATCAGCCTTATAACTGGGCGAAGGGTGCGATTAAAGATATTGCTTATCTTGGAAGCCATTCGATTTATCATGTTGAACTAGCAAACGAAAAAATTGTACTCGTATCAATGGCCAACAGTGATCGTTGGTCAGAAGTTGATGATGGTCCTCGCCTCAGTTGGGAAGATGAGGTGTATGTATACTGGGCTGACGATAGCGGAGTTATGCTGAACTCATGAATATCGCCCAAGTATTTACCCAAACACTGAAACAATCGGGCAAGAAACTGGTCGTTCTGTTACCGTTTTCTTGGCTGCTTGTCTTCTTCTTAATTCCCTTTCTGATTGTTCTCCAGATCTCTTTTAGTGAGTCGCGCATAGCGCAGCCGCCGTTTACGGACCTCACTAGTTTTGTTGATGACGTTTATACGATTAGCCTTAACTTATTCAATTACATTGATTTGTATGAATATGATCTTTATTTGAGTGGTTATATTAGTTCCGTGAAGATTGCGTTCACGGCTACAACCTTATGTTTGCTGATTGGTTACCCGATTGCTTATGCGATTGCGAAGTTGCCCCCGCACACTAGAAACCTCGCGTTGATGCTCGTCATCCTTCCATCTTGGACATCATTCCTTATTCGTATTTACGCTTGGATCGGTATATTGAAGCAAAACGGTCTAATCAATAATGCCTTGATGGGCTTAGGTGTGATCGAGCAGCCCCTAGAAATTTTGCATACTCCGATAGCGGTTTACATCGGTATTGTGTATGCCTACTTACCGTTTATGGTATTGCCGATTTATACAAACCTTGTGAAGCACGATTCGACTTTATTGGAAGCGGCTGCTGATCTTGGTGCAAGACCAATTGGTTCATTCTTCAAAATTACCTTGCCTTTGTCTGTCTCGGGCATTGTTGCAGGCTCAATGCTGGTGTTTATTCCATCCGTCGGTGAGTTTGTTATCCCTGAATTGTTGGGCGGTCCAGATACCTTGATGATTGGTAAATTGCTTTGGAGTGAGTTCTTCAATGCGCGTAACTGGCCTGGAGCATCTGCGGTGGCAGTAGTTATGTTGCTGTTACTTATTTTGCCGATCACGATCTTCCAGCGTTATCAGGCAAAAGATTTAGAGGAGCAGGCTAATGAGCACTAACAAGACCAATAAATTGTCTTGGGCAATCTTATTAGGTGGGTTTGCTTTTCTATACTTCCCGATTTTTATATTGATTGTCTACTCGTTCAATGAGTCGCGTTTGGTGACAGTTTGGGCAGGATTTTCGACAAAATGGTACGGCGAGCTATTTGAAGACGAACAAATGATGAGCGCCGTTTGGATGAGTTTGAAAATTGCATTTTTAAGTGCGAGTGCTGCGGTCGCATTAGGCACCTTGGCCGCGATCGCCTTAGTGCGATCGGGCGCATTTAAAGGCAAAACGCTGTTTACCGGAATGATTACTGCACCCTTGGTCATGCCGGAAGTAATTACGGGTTTGTCGCTTTTACTCTTGTTTGTAACGATGTCGCAAGTACTTGGTTGGCCTGAGGGGCGTGGTAGCTTAACGATCTGGATTGCCCATACAACTTTTAACATGGCTTATGTGGCTGTGGTTGTGTCTGCAAGATTACGCGAGCTTGATCGACGTTTAGAAGAAGCTGCGATGGATCTTGGTGCTAACAAATTCCAAGTGTTTATCTACATCACTTTACCAATTGTTGCGCCAGCATTATTGGCTGGATGGCTATTGGCATTTACTTTGTCGCTCGATGATTTAGTAATCGCGAGTTTCGTATCGGGGCCAGGTTCTACAACCTTACCAAT
>NZ_LWFH01001204.1:0-689 GCF_001635725.1 Oleiphilus sp. HI0066 | reverse complement strand
ACGGCGGTGAGATTGTCTCCCAAGGCACTCCTGAGCAAGTCATGCGTGACGAGAACTCACTTACTGGCGCATATTTGAGCGGAACGAAAAAAATTGAAATACCTCGACAACGCACAGCTCCAAATCCGAAAAAACAATTGAGCTTAATCGGCGCGAATGGAAACAATCTAAATGACGTCACACTCAACATCCCAGAAGGCTTGTTAACATGTATCACAGGCGTTTCAGGCTCTGGGAAATCGACCCTGATCAACTCAACGCTTTACCCGCTCGCTGCGACAGAACTTAACAAGGCAACGACATTAGAGGCGGCATCGTACGATCAAATTAAGGGGCTAGACCTCTTCGATAAAGTCATCGACATAGATCAAAGCCCTATCGGAAGAACACCGCGCTCTAACCCCGCCACATACACTGGACTGTTTACTCCGATTCGTGAGTTATTCTCAGGCACCCAAGAAGCAAGAAGCCGAGGCTATAAACCAGGACGCTTTAGCTTTAACGTAAAGGGCGGTCGTTGTGAGGCATGTCAGGGCGATGGCGTAATCAAAGTAGAAATGCACTTCTTGCCTGACGTATACGTTCCATGCGATGTATGTAAGGGCAAGCGCTACAATCGCGAAACACTCGATATCAAGTACAAAGGATTAAACATCAACGAGGTGCTCGATCTTACGATCGAGGATGCC
>NZ_LWFH01001203.1:0-1221 GCF_001635725.1 Oleiphilus sp. HI0066 | reverse complement strand
GCTACTGACGTACTAACTAAGGCGCCAGGTGAAGTTGATAAGAAGCAGCTTCGTGAGTTGAGCATTAAGCTAAACCTTCCTGAGCCACAGAAAGAAGAGTCTAACTAAAGCTCTTTAATCTTCTTAATTAAAGTCATGACGGACAGATGTAATCGTGTGATTGCTAAGTTCGTCATGTCTTAACTAGTTTTTATTACTATCTTTGTCTTCGACCTCATTCTGTTTGTGTCTATATTCTCCTAGTTCGATTCTCCCATTTCTTATATTTAATGGCGTGTCACGTTATACCCCTTTAAACTCGCCTGAATTGTTTTGCTTGTAAGATCTTTATGTCAATTATCTTAGGGATAGATCCTGGTTCTCGAATTACCGGTTATGGTTTGATCGAGTTTAAGGCCGGTAAAAGCTATTACATAGGTAGTGGGTGTATTCGCGTTCAGAAAGATTCGCTCGCTGACAAGTTGGGGTTGATTTTCAATAGTGTTACGCAGCTCATTCAGCAATATAGTCCTGATGAGTTTGCGATTGAAGAAGTGTTCATGGCGCGTAATGCAGATTCAGCACTTAAGTTGGGTCAAGCAAGAGGTGTTGCTATTGCGGCTGCTAATGTTGCTGGCTTGCCAACTAGCGAATACGCTGCGCGCAAAGTGAAACAGGCTTTGGTAGGCAAGGGATCAGCAGATAAATCTCAAGTCGCGCATATGGTGGTCAATATGTTGGGTTTGAATGCTACGCCACAGGCAGATGCAGCGGATGCTTTGGCTGTTGCCCTGTGTCATGCACATATGCAGCAAAGCTTAATAAAAATGACCGGTGCGACGCGCAGTCGACGCGGTAGAGTAAGTTAATAAGGCTTGGCTGAAAGTCTGTTTTGATAATTTAGGAAGTATTTTGATTGGAAAAATAAAGGGTGTGCTTGAATCTAAAAATACCCATCAAGCACTCATTGACGTCAATGGCCTGTGTTACGAGTTAGATGTTCCGTTATCAACTGCATTCTCGCTGCCAGAGATTGGCGAGCAGGTAGTGTTGTATACGCATTTTGTTGTGCGTGAAGATGCTCAATTGCTTTATGGTTTTTCTTCTCTCTCGGACAGAGATGTCTTCCGAGTACTCATCAAGGTGAATGGTGTAGGGCCTAAATTAGGTGTCGCGGTTCTGTCTGGTTTAAATGCCTCAGATTTGAAGCGCTGCGTTGAACTTGAAGATGTTAGCGCGCTG
>NZ_LWFH01001202.1:0-1212 GCF_001635725.1 Oleiphilus sp. HI0066 | reverse complement strand
GGAAAGATTATGACAGTAGCAATTGGCCTAGGTGTAGGCTCAAAAAACGCAAATGGCGAATGGCTTGAAACGTTATTCCCAGCTCCGCTATATCAACCTGAGCAAGGCCTTGTTGACGCACTTCTCTCTACATTAGGTTTAGATGGCGGAAACCAGACGCTGACACTCACTGCGGAGCAAACGCAGCTTATCGCTGACACCCACGCACTCGGCGAGCTATCTGTTGTTGCAGAAAAACTAAGAAGCTCAGAAAACCCTGTCGCTCTCGTTATTATTGAAGAAGATACGACAGCATCGAGCACACCAGAGGTGTACTTAAAGCTACACCTTATCTCTCATCGTCTAGTGAAGCCTCACGGCATCAAGCTCGACGGAATCTTTGGTCTACTTCCTAACGTCGCATGGACAAACGAAGGCGCAATCGACTTAGCAGAATTACCACAACGCCAACTTGAAGCGCGTATGCAAGGTAAAGTCATTGAAGTGAAGTCTGTCGACAAATTCCCACAAATGACCGACTATGTGGTTCCTTCTGGTGTTCGTATTGCTGATGCGGCGCGCGTTCGTCTCGGCGCTTATATCGGTGAAGGCACCACCATTATGCACGAAGGTTTTGTTAACTTTAACGCTGGCACCGAAGGCACTTCAATGGTTGAAGGCCGTATTTCGGCGGGCGTTATGGTCGGTAAAGGCTCTGACCTTGGCGGCGGCTGTTCGACAATGGGCACGCTATCAGGCGGTGGTAATATCACCATTTCGGTTGGTGAAAGCAGCTTAATCGGTGCAAATGCAGGTATCGGTATTCCACTAGGCGATCGCTGTACTGTTGAGTCTGGGCTATATATCACAGCAGGTACAAAAGTTGTGATGCTAGACGCTGATGGAAATGAAGTTGAAACAGTTAAAGCGAGAGACCTTGCCAATAAAGCAGACTTACTATTCCGACGTAACTCTGCTAACGGTCGTGTTGAGTGTTTAACTAACAAGACCGCAATTGAGCTTAACGAAGCGCTTCACGCGAACAATTAAGCTTTAATAGATAGGGGCAGCTTAATGCCCCTTCTTCAAGTGATATTTATATTCATACAAAGAGCTTCTGATGCCAGATATCAACACGCCCACTATCAAACTAACGCAACAACTTATTCAGCAACCTTCCGTGACGCCTGATGACCATGGCTGCCAAAAAATAATGGAAGATCGTCTTGATAA
>NZ_LWFH01001201.1:0-899 GCF_001635725.1 Oleiphilus sp. HI0066 | reverse complement strand
GATGGTGAGATTGTTCAAACGCGAATGCTCTCGGGCGTTGTCGTCGGAAATGTCGCTGAAGAAAACTGGTGTAACGAAAAACGTGTTGTTGATTTTTATGATGTGAAAGCTGATTTAGAGGCACTACTCTTTAGTATTGATAAATCAGTCGCGTTTGAGAAAGGTCAAAATAGTGCTTTGCACCCTGGCCAGAGCGCTCAGATTGTGAAGCAAGGTGAAATTATTGGTTATTTCGGTAAATTACACCCTAAATTGCAAAAAACTTTCGATTTGAATGGCTCAGTCTTTCTCTTTGAACTACGCTTAGATGAAACAGTAAAAGGCCAAGTGTCTAATTTTACTGAAGTTTCGAAGTATCCTGGTGTAAGACGCGATCTAGCGATTCTTATAAAAAGTGATGTTTCTTACCAGGATATTGAATCAGTAGTTCGCGAAAATGCGGGTGAAGACTTAGTCGATTTGAACGTGTTTGATGTATATGTTGGCGACAACCTAGGTGATGGTTTGAAGAGCATCGCGATGGGGATGAGTTGGCAGCGTGTGGATCGTACGTTGAATGACGAAGAGATAACTCAATCGTTTGACAAGGTTGTCACTGCACTTTCTGCGAGGTTTGATGCAAAAATAAGGAGTTAGAGCATGGGAGCTTTGACCAAAGCAGATATGGCGGAAAGCCTATATGAGGAAGTTGGTTTGAATAAGCGCGAATCCAAAGAGATGGTTGAAGCGTTTTTTGAAGAGATTTGTGATGCCTTGGCCCACAATGAACAAGTCAAACTTTCTGGTTTTGGTAACTTCGATCTACGCGATAAGAAACAGCGCCCGGGCAGAAATCCCAAAACGGGGGAAGAGATTCCCATTTCTGCTCGTCGTGTGGTAACGTTTAGACCCGGTCAAAA